>NZ_NQYG01000119.1:0-5249 GCF_002878485.1 Pseudomonas sp. AD21 | reverse complement strand
TCCTTTGCAGGAGTGAGCCTGCTCGCGATTGCGGGGTGTCAGTCAATGAAGATGTTGACTGGGCTGACCTCTTCGCGAGTCAGCCCCACCGTTTTACTGCGGTGAATATACTTTTTTGCGTCCGCTACAGATCCTTTGCAGGAGTGAGCCTGCTCGCGATTGCGGGGTGTCAGTCAATGAGATGCTGGATGTGCCGACGCCTTCGCGGGCCAACCCGGCTCCCACAGATTTCGCCGCGCACACACGTCCGGTGAACGACAGCAACACTGTGGGGCCGCAATACACGTTATTGATCCAACCCCTGAAAGGTTACTTTTCTTATTCCACAACTCGCACATAGACCCACTTTTTAATCTTTTATCGCTATTAACCTCGCCCTCTATAATTGCGCGTCTGCACTCAACTCATCAAAAGGGATGTTCCATGCAAAGACGCCTGTTACTGGCTGCGCTGTTCGTTGCTGTCGCCGGGTGCGCCAGTCCTCCTGCGGTTTCCGTGCATACCAAAGACCCCGCCAGTTCGACCCTGCAAGGTGACGCCACGCGTCCGGCGCAGGCGCAGTGGATCCGCACCGAGTTGTACTTCTCGGTGGGCACGGTGGATGGCAAGGAAGGCGCAGTCAGCCCCGCGCGCTGGCGCGAGTTTCTCGATCAGCAAGTCACCTCGAGATTTCCCGACGGCTTCACCGTGTTCGATGCCTATGGGCAGTGGCGCGATCATGGGGCAAAGGAGCCAGAGCGCCTGAGCACCAAGGTCATCGTGATCCTGCACGAGAACAATCTGCAGAATGACGGCAACATCGAGGCGATTCGGCTGGCGTACAAACGCATCACCGGGGATTTGTCGGTGCTGCGCCTGTCGCAACCGGCGCAAGTTTCGTTTTAATCAGCGACCTGCCCGAGAGCTTGCCGAGGCGTCGACGCCAGGCGGCTCAATCCCGCCAACAGCAACGCGCCCACCAGCAACACACCAATCCCCAGAAACGCGCCCCACCCCACCACCGTCACACTCGAATAGAGCATGTACAGGCACAGACCGAAAAACAGCAGTGGCAACAGCGGATACAACGGCACCCGGACCGGCCTCGGCACCTCGGGAAAACGCCGCCGCAAAATGATCAACGCCAGGCTGCTCAAACTCAGAAACAGCCAGTACACCGGTGTCAGGTACTCGACCATGGTGTTGAAACCGCTCTGGGTGAAACTGCCGAACAGCACCAGCAACAACGCCACCGCGCCCTCCGCCAGCAAGGCCTTGCGCGGCACGCCATCGCGTTCATTCCACTCGCCGAAGCGGCGCAACTGCGGCACATCGCGGGCGGCGGCGTAGGTGGTGCGGGCGCCGACCAGCAAGGTCGAATTGATAGTGGCGATGGCCGCGATGCCGACCATCAGCAGAATCAACAACACCCCCGGCGCGCCGAACGCCCGGTTCAGCAATTCCACGGCGGGCGCGTTGCTCGCGGCCAGTCCGGCGAAACCCAGGCCTTGCACAAACGCCCAGTTCAGCGCCAGATAAATCGCCATCAGCAGCGTCAGCGCACCGAGCATAGCAATGAATATGCCGCGTCGACCGTCGCGCACTTCTGCCGACAACGTTGCCGCATCGCTCCAGCCGCCGAACGCGAGAAACACGAAAATCATCGCCGCCGAGAACCCGGCCATGCTGGTGTTTTCCGGCGTAACCGAGACGCTCGGCGGCGGTGCTTCGATTCCCTGCCACGCCAGCCACGCCCCGGCGCTGGCAATGCTCAAAAAGCCCAGGGCCAACAAGCCCACCAGCAAGGTCTGAGTGATGAACCCGATGTGCTTGCCGGTGAGATTGAGCAGTACCAGCGCGGCGATTATTCCACCGGCAAACAGCCCCGAGCCGTAGCGACCCAGGGGCACCACGGCGTTGAAGTAATCGGCAAACATGAACGCAGACAAGGCAATCCACCCGGTGTGCATCACCGAAAAACGCGACCAGGCGAACAGAAACCCGATGCGCTCGCCATAGGCGGTGCGCAGAAAGTGATAGTCGCCGCCCGGATGCGAAAACGCCGTGGCCATTTCGGCGAAGCATAAGGCCCCAATCATCGACGCCAGGCCGCCAAGAACCCAGACCCAGTAGAAATATTCCGGCCCGACGTTCAGCGCCACGGTCGGCGCGGTCTTGAGGATGTCGGTGGTGATCACCATGCCCAGCGTGATCAGTAGCGCCTGTAACACCGGCAGATGGCGCTTGGGGCCGTTCGAGTGACTCATAAATTGTCCCGCAGAAGGTCCGCCATCCGTGGCGGTTCGGCTCAGAAGCCGTAGGTGGCGCTGGCGTAGTAATAGGCGCCGTTGGTGCCGATCGGCGACAGCACGTCGTACGGCAGGTTGCCGCCGTAGTTGATCGCCGAGCCGGAGCGTTCCGGGTAGTTGTCGGTGAGGTTGTTGCCGCCCAGCGCCACGCTGAATTTCGGGGTGAATTTGTAGGTCACCTCGGCGTCCAGCTGCCACACCGCACCGTAGGTCTGCTCCGGCTGCGAGTCACCGAAATCGAACACTCGGGTGGTCTCGCCCTGGCGGGTCAGACGGCCGAGCAAGCCCCAGTGTTCACTGGCCCAGTTGGCCGAAAACACGAAACGATCCTTGGGCGCGGCGTCGGTCAGGGTGTTGGTTTCTTCGACGCCGACCAGGGCGTCGCCACCGATGCCCAACGCGCTCAGTTGCGACGGCGTGCCTTTGGTATGGGTGACTTTGGTGTGGTTGTAGGTGTACGCGGTGGTCAGGCCCAACGTCCCGTCATACAGCGGCTGGTGGTAGTTGAGCACCAGTTCGGCACCGTGGGTACTGGTGTCGGCGGCGTTGGTGAAGAAGTTGACATCGTGGACCCCGGCGACGCCGAAGGTGTCGTTGATGTATTGCTCCATGGCGTCGCTGCCGATGCGCTGCGACAGGGTGATGCGGTCCTTGACGTCGATGCGGAACACATCGAGCGAGGCGTCGAAGCGCTCGTTCAACTGAAAGGTCAGGCCGAGGCTGAAGTTCTTCGAGGTTTCCGGGTCGAGCTTTTGCGCACCCAGCGCACGTGCAATCGGATCGTTGACCGAGAGCACGCGAATGTCAGTCAGGGTGCCGCCTTCGCCGAAGTTGCTGGTGGTGTTCTGGAAACCGCTCTGGGCCAGCGACGGCGCGCGGAAGTTGTTCGACACCGCGCCGCGCAACGCCCACTGTTCGGTCAGTTTGTAGCGGCCACTGAGCTTGCCGGTGAGTTTGCTGCCGGCATCGTCGTAATGTTCCCAGCGGGTAGCGGCGTCGACGAAGAAGCGGTCGGTGAGATCACCCGAGACCTCGGCGTAAGTAGCGAACACGTTGCGGTCCAGGTCCGACTCTTCGCTGGGGCGCAAGCCGTTGGCGCCGTCAGCCCCGGAGCCTATGTACGAGGCCTCGTCGCCGGCGTAGGTCAGGTAGTTTTCGTAGCGGTATTCGCCGCCCAGCGCCAGTACAAACGAGCGCCCGCCGAGGCGCAATTCACGACTGAAATCGAGGTTGGTGGTGGTCTGGCGCAGTTCGTAATCGCCGGTGTCGAACCGGGTCGGCGAATCTTCACCAAGGCTGACGTTGAGGGTGCGACGGGTGGATCCGTCAAAGCGGTTGCGGCCATGGGTGACGCTGCTGTCGAAGTCCCAGTCCTCGCCGATCATGCCTTTGAAACCGGCGGTGGCCGAAATGTCCTTGTTGTCGCCCAGCGACTGCGGCAGATAGCCGTTGGGATAGAACTGCGGCTGCTCGTAAGGGTAGCGATAGAACTCGGCGCCGGTGGTGTGGCGCTGGTTGTAGGTGCCAAAACTGTAGGCCTTGCCGCCGGCCAATGGCAGCTCGCTGTTAAACCACAGGTTGACGTCCCGCGCCAGGCCGTCGCCCATCACGTAGTTGCGCTGCTCGGGGGCGTCGGCGAAACCGTCGAAACCGGCGCGGTTGGTCGGGTTGCGATTCTTGTACTCGGTGCCGCCGCGAATGAACCCGCCCTCTTCACCCAGGCGCGTGCCGATCTTGGCGGTGGTCACGCTGTTCTGACCATCGGTGGTGGTGCGACCAATCGCGTCCTGATGAGTGTGATAGGCGCCGTAACTGGTGGACACTTCGCCGCCCTCGGGGGCGTCGTCGAGGATGATGTTGATCACTCCGGCAATCGCATCGGAACCATACTGCGCCCCGGCGCCGTCGCTCAGGACTTCGATGCGTTTGATCGCGCTGATGGGGATCGAGTTGAAATCCACCGGCGCCGTGCCGCGACCGATTTTCGAGGAGTCGTTGACCACCGCCGACGTGTGGCGGCGCTTGCCGTTGACCAGCACCAGCACCTGATCCGGGCTCATGCCGCGCAACTGCGCGGCACGTACATGGTCAGCACCGCCGGAGTTGGACTGACGCGGCATGCTGAAGGACGGCAGCAACGTCTGCAGCGCCTGGCCCAGCTCGCCATCGGCAGCGCCAGTGGACTTGAGGTCGGCGGCGGTCAACACGTCCACCGGCACTGGTGAATCCAGCACCGTGCGTGCGGTACCACGGGTGCCGGTGACCAGCACGGTACCCAACCGTGGGTCATCGTCAACGCGTGGGGAGGTGTCTTCGGCTTGCGCCGGAAGTTGCCAGATCGCACCGACAACCGCGATGGCCAGTAATGAACGGGAACGCTGATACATGTGACAGCTCCTTTATCGCAGCTAATACCCGGCCGTTGCCGACAATGGAAAGTCGGCAATCAATGCACGGCAATGTCTGCTGTAGTTTTAGAAATCAGGAAGGCGGTGAAGGCTGTTTTAACGTGATTAGTGGGTGAAGCGCAGGATCCCCAAAGTTAGTTATTCCCCCTGAAAACCGATGCTAGACGAGCTGGCATCGGGTGCAAAAGAACCAATAACGCTTAGGTTAGATCGCAGCCGTTAGTTGTTTTCAGGGCAACACAAGTGTTGCCAGAACAACAGCAATGCAACTAACCAACAACTAACCCAAGCATAATCACCGGCCCTGTTGGAGTGAGCTTTGCTCGCGAAAGCGGTGTATCAGTCCATGCAGATATTGACTGGGCGGGCCTCTTCGCGAGCAGGCTCACTCCTACAGTTTTTATTGCGGTGAACACAGATTCTGCACCCGCTACAGATCCTTTGCAGGCGTGAGCCTGCTCGCGATTGCGGTGTATCAGTCCATGCAGATATTGACTGGGCGGGCCTCTTCGCGAGCAGGCTCACTCCTACAGTTTTTATTGCGGTGAACACA
>NZ_NQYG01000118.1:5179-5615 GCF_002878485.1 Pseudomonas sp. AD21 | reverse complement strand
CGGCCGAGTCAAAGTGCAGTTCCACTGGGACCGCGAAGGCCAGGCCGACGACAAAACCAGCTGCTGGCTGCGCGTCTCCAGCGCCTGGGCCGGCGCCCAGTACGGCGGCATCGCCATCCCGCGCATCGGCATGGAAGTGTTGGTCACGTTCCTTGAAGGCGACCCCGATCAACCGCTGATCAGCGGCTGCCTGTACCACAAGGAAAACACCGTCCCGTATGAGCTGCCGGCGAACAAGACCCGCAGCACCTTCAAGACCCTCAGCTCCATGGGCGGTGGCGGCTACAACGAACTGCGCATCGAAGACAAGAAAGGTCAGGAACAGATCTACCTGCACGCCCAGCGCGACTGGGACGAAAACGTCGAGCACGACCAGAAAATCCGCGTCGGCAACGAACGCCACGACACCGTCGAGCAAAACAGCTACACAGAATTC
>NZ_NQYG01000118.1:0-5143 GCF_002878485.1 Pseudomonas sp. AD21 | reverse complement strand
AGCGCGGGCGAATGACCACCTCACCGTCGGCGTCAATCAGCACATCAAGATCGGCACCGGCCAATTCATCGACGCCGGCCAGGAAATCCACCTCAGCAGCGGCATGAAAGTGGTGATGGAAGCCGGCGCCGAATTGACCCTGATCGGCGGCGGCAGCTTCATCAAGATTGATGCTGGTGGTGTGACCATGAGTGGCCCGGTGATCAACATGAACTCCGGCGGCAGCCCCGGCAGCGGCACCGGCGCCCCCCCGCTGATGCCCGGAATCCTCAAACCGGCCGACGCCGACAAGGCCGGCCAGGTTGTCAAACCTTCATTGGGTTCATTCAAGGCACAGTCAAAAGCTGGCGTATTGCTACCGACGCCATCGTGTCATCTGGACTCAACAGGTTGCTGTCCCATTCACCAACCGGGCGCTTCAGCATGATTGCTTCCATTGAATCACCCTTCAAGCAGCCTGCAACAACGGGTGTCATGTGTCTGATTCTGGATCGAAGTTGTGATCCGGACCTGTTGAGCCACTTGTATCAGGGTGACGGGCAATCCCGGCCCAGTTGCATACCGCTGTTCACAGGAACGCCATACGCAGATCTTCAGCCTGCCGGTCCCTACGCAGTCCTATGTCCAGACAAAGGAGCAGCCGCAGATTTCCTCGGTGGTTTGCTGGAACAGGCGGATGCTGGCTGTGTCGCCTGGCTGAGTAACCCGGAGTCTCTGGATCAGGGCGTGGAGCACTGGCGCAGCCTGCTGACGGTACGTACCGATGATGAACCACAACAGATGATGCGTTTCTTTGACCCGCGCTGGCTGGAACCCTTGCTGTTGAGTCTCGACGAAGCCGAAAGAACGCAATTTCTCGGCCCGTTCACTAGCTTGGCCTGGCGAAACGAAATCGGCTGGCGATATTACGCCAAGGCGCCGCACAGTCCGGAAACAGTTGTCCAGCCACCTGCATGGCTGTATTTGAGCCCGCAACGGCAGACGCTAATAGAGCAGGGACGGTTGAAAGTCATTGCCACCCGTTTTGCCGACGACTACCGCGACGCATTGCCGCCGAAGGACACCGTTGAATTCGTCCACCGACAACTGCTGGCGGGCCAGGCTATGGGGTACGAGCAAATGGCCGATCAGGAACGCTGGCTACGCTTGGCCATTATGCGCGGAGACACTTTCTGGGCACGCTCGCCCGACGCAGAACTGCTGGCCCGTGACGATATCGCGCTGGGTGACAAGCTGACCCAACTGGAAAGTCTGTAACTACAAGGACGACGAGCAATGAGCGACACCTACACCGTTAAGAGCGGCGACACTCTTGGCAGCATTGCCGCCGCGAACAAATGCTCCGCGGCAGATCTGCGGGCACTGAATCCGATCATTACTGACCCCAACCACATCAAGACCGGCTGGACGTTGAAGCTCCCAACCGCTTCGGCCAAAGCTCTGCCGCCTCCCAAACACGCAGAGAACCAGAGCACCACTGCCGTCAAAGGCGCCATTGAGTGCAAGGATGAACTTGTCGAAGTCATCCATATCACCGGCGAAGAGCACTTCTACATACTGACGGAAAAGGAATCGAACGAGCTCAAGCAGCAGTCCGACTTCGTCAAAAAGCTGATGGACGAGCTGCATCAAAATCTGGCCAGCGCGACCGAAGCCAGCAAGTGCACCAAGACCAAAGATCCCCGGGCGTCTTGCTCCTGCACGAGTTGCGTAAAGGATAAGTGGAACGCCAAGGCTGAAGAAGCCGGCCTGTTGCAGCGCTCCCCTCCTCCAGTGGAAAAACCTAAAACCATTATCGAACGCAAGGAAGATCTGCAAGGCCAACTGGCGACTGTGCAAAAGGCCCGTGATTGGTATCAACGCTATACCCCCATGCCGGCCTTCGAGGGCAACTATCTGGAGACAAACTGGCGAGGTTTGCGAGACCAAAAAGTCGCCGAACTGAATGCTGAGATTCAATCCCTGCGGACCCGCATCGCCGCGCAAGGAAAGGCTGAAGCCGGCGACAGTTCCACGAGTGCCAACAGTGCCGCGCCGGACATCAAGCATGGCAAGGGAAAAGCCTCTGATATCCAGAAGGGAAAGCAGGTAAAAACCGGCATCACAACGGTCGAATACATTTCCTTCCGTGACCCGACTCGACGTCACTACATCCCTGTTCGTACTCGCCAGCAGTTCACCTGGAGCGTCAAAGTTCCTACCACAGTGATGCAAGGCAAACCGTTCGATAAGAACCTTGCCAAAAATCTGATCAAGGACATCAGAACAGCTGTCTCCGATGGCCGCAAAACCAGCCCTCTCGGTAGCCTCGAAGCTAAACTCACCTCGTGGACGAGCAAAGACGACAACCTGCTCAACGCACTGCACAAAGAATGCTCCTGGACCTCTAACGAAGCGGACTCGGCGCAATATGCGGTATCTGCCGAGGCCCATGCATTCCGTTTTGCCGCAACAGCCAGCGCCGGGATCAACAGTTGGGAACCGGGCAAAGGCAACATCGAACTTGGCGTCAAGGGCAGCGCAGCGATCTCGTTGGCCGAAGGCTCCGTAGCGCTCAAGGGTTTCTTCCCTGACCAAGGCGGCTATGTGGTACGAATGCCCTACCGCAATGCCGAGGGTAAGGAAGTCGTCAGCGATATCGGTGTTTTCCGACTCGAAGGCAAGGTGGAGTTGTCGTGTTTCCTCGGAGCAACGGCGCAAGGTCAGGCCGGTGTCAAAGCCCAATACAAACCAAAAGAGGCGGAAGCCTCCGGCGCGACCGCGCTCCTAAGCACGCCCGACATTGCTGTCGACAAACGACGCGGCGGAAGCCTGGGCGTGAAGGGTAACGCTTTCGCCGGCGTGCAAGGCGGCGGCACCGTAACCGGAACGTTGAAATGGCTTGATTCGACCAAACAAGGCTCCGGAAAAATCGTCGCAGGACAGGCAAACGACAGTGGCAGTACGGATTGGTCGAGCTTGGTTGAAGTCAAGGCTGAAGGGAACGCGGCTCTGGGTATTGGGGCGGGTTTTGATTTTAATATTGAGATTCGCGCGGATCGTTTGGCGATTAACTGTAAAGCCAGTCTAGTATTTGGGCCAGGTGCAGGAGGAGGTTTTGGCACGACGGTGGACATCGAGAAAATCGGTGATTTGATCTATGTGTTTTGCAATGCATTGTCTAAAGCCGACTTCCACTATCAACTGGCTGTAACTGAAGAAGCCTTTAACTATATGGCTAGGGGTCTTTTTCAAGTCATCAGCCAGCCAGGCGAAACGTTAGGCAAGGCGTTTTCAGATAATGTTGAAGACATGGGAAAATGGTGGCAAAAGCGGATTGCAACCAAGCACGAAGCGCAAAAAATAGCCAATTACCTGCTCAACAATAAAACCATTAAGGTGAATGGCAAGAATATTCCTATCAGCTTTCTGCCACCCGAAACAGTGGGACCAATGATCTATCTTCTGACAGAAAGCTTCGTCGAAAGCTGGGCAGAGGACCAAGAAAAAGCTGTTGTATTCTTAATCTCCCATATTCGTACATGGCGACACTTCATCCAAGTATTAGAACACTGCTCTAACGACGGAAAAAAAGTTGATGCATTGAAAAGCCTGAACCGTATCAATGCGCTACTGGATGGAACGGAGCAGTTGCAATTCAACCAATTCATAAAATCGTTGGCGACCAACAATGACTCAACATCTCCGGCCACAATGATCGCTTGGACGCCGGGTCTTTCTTGGCGCAAGGAAAAGACATTAATGGCCGCCCGAAACAGTCGTCTATTTGACGGAATAGCTTGAGATCAAGGCGCCGCAGGCGCCTTGATCATATACAACTACAGAGGCTTATCTTGTTGAATAGCACATCTAAAACTCATAGTACTTGAATGATACTTATGCATTAACTTCGCAGGCCAACGACGAACAAGCGGGGCGGCAGATAGTGGCGCGTCTGAGATATTCGAGCCTCGCCTAACTTTGAGCTCACCAGACTTCGGCCCCCGAGGATTTTCGAGTGGGGAGATCTTGTAGTAGTCTTCCGCGTACCAATCATTTACCCAATCAGTTGAATTACCAGCAAGCCCATATAATCCAAGGGGATTAGGTGCGAACCGATTCACCGGATGGCTTTCACTTTCACTTTCAACGGGGAAGTTCTTACCATAATCCAGGCTTCCAGTATTAGTGGGGAACAAGATATGCTGCCCGCGGTTACGGGCCGCAAACTCCCACTGGGCCTCTGTAGGCAAATCAACTTCGTAACCACTTAAAGATCCAATCCATGCACAGTAATTTTTTGCCTCCTGCCAGCTTTGGGTAGGTGCCGGAAGATCAGGTAAATATTGATCTTTCAAATCCTCGCGCTTTCGATCTTCCTCATCATAGAGTGGTCTACCGTTAGCCACGAAAAACAGATCAAAATCTCCCAACGTCGCCTGAAACTTCGAGAGATAATAACTGCTTAATTTGACAGGATGAACAAAATCATCATCTCCATTTCCGCTTATATTACAAAGCTGCTCGGGCTCCTGCCCACATGGCCAAGTGCAAACATCTTTCTCGTCATATTCACAAATCCAGCCAAAGTCACCCATGTCAAATTGGCCACCTTCGACAAACACCATATTGTCGATCGACTTCACAACCGTGTTGAGCACTTTGTCGCGCATTTCACTGGAAAGATCAGGGTATTTTGTCTTGATCGTCGCCGCAATCGAGGCGACTTTTTCCGCGGGCAGGCTCTCGCTGCTAGGCAATGAGCCAGACTCTGCCTCACAACCTAGCAGCAGCGCAATGAAAGGAAGGGCAAGTACAGACTGACGTAACACGAGCAATATCCTTATAAGGTGCGTCAACGGGCAAACCTTAGCATCCCATGCCAAGACTACAAAATGCATCATCCGCCACCGCAGCGACTTCCAGCTCGCCGAAGGCAAGAGTGATCAGCCGCTGCTGGTCAGCCGCCATTTCCTCGCCCTGACCGAACACCCGAAGGCCAAGTGGAACGACCTGTGGCTGCTCACCGAAGTCCTGCACGAAGGCAAACAGCCGCAAGTGCTGGAAGAATCGGTGACCAGCGACACCACCGCACTCAAAGACGATTTCCATCAAGGCTATCGCAACCGCTTTCAGGCCACCCCGTGGGACGTGCCCAACCGCC
>NZ_NQYG01000117.1:0-3367 GCF_002878485.1 Pseudomonas sp. AD21 | reverse complement strand
ATCGTTCTTTAAAAATTTGGGTATGTGATAGAAAGATAGACTGGATAGCACTTTCACTGGTGTTTATTCAGGCTAAGGTAAAATTTGTGAGTTTAATCGCGAATTTTCGGCGAATGTCGTCTTCACAGTATAACCAGATTGCTTGGGGTTATATGGTCAAGTGAAGAAGCGCATACGGTGGATGCCTTGGCAGTCAGAGGCGATGAAAGACGTGGTAGCCTGCGAAAAGCTTCGGGGAGTCGGCAAACAGACTTTGATCCGGAGATGTCTGAATGGGGGAACCCAGCCATCATAAGATGGTTATCTTGTACTGAATACATAGGTGCAAGAGGCGAACCAGGGGAACTGAAACATCTAAGTACCCTGAGGAAAAGAAATCAACCGAGATTCCCTTAGTAGTGGCGAGCGAACGGGGACTAGCCCTTAAGTGGCTTTGAGATTAGCGGAACGCTCTGGAAAGTGCGGCCATAGTGGGTGATAGCCCTGTACGCGAAAATCTCTTGGTCATGAAATCGAGTAGGACGGAGCACGAGAAACTTTGTCTGAATATGGGGGGACCATCCTCCAAGGCTAAATACTACTGACTGACCGATAGTGAACTAGTACCGTGAGGGAAAGGCGAAAAGAACCCCGGAGAGGGGAGTGAAATAGATCCTGAAACCGTATGCGTACAAGCAGTGGGAGCCCACTTTGTTGGGTGACTGCGTACCTTTTGTATAATGGGTCAGCGACTTATTTTCAGTGGCGAGCTTAACCGAATAGGGGAGGCGTAGCGAAAGCGAGTCTTAATAGGGCGTCTAGTCGCTGGGAATAGACCCGAAACCGGGCGATCTATCCATGGGCAGGTTGAAGGTTAGGTAACACTGACTGGAGGACCGAACCGACTACCGTTGAAAAGTTAGCGGATGACCTGTGGATCGGAGTGAAAGGCTAATCAAGCTCGGAGATAGCTGGTTCTCCTCGAAAGCTATTTAGGTAGCGCCTCATGTATCACTGTAGGGGGTAGAGCACTGTTTCGGCTAGGGGGTCATCCCGACTTACCAAACCGATGCAAACTCCGAATACCTACAAGTGCCGAGCATGGGAGACACACGGCGGGTGCTAACGTCCGTCGTGAAAAGGGAAACAACCCAGACCGTCAGCTAAGGTCCCAAAGTTATGGTTAAGTGGGAAACGATGTGGGAAGGCTTAGACAGCTAGGAGGTTGGCTTAGAAGCAGCCACCCTTTAAAGAAAGCGTAATAGCTCACTAGTCGAGTCGGCCTGCGCGGAAGATGTAACGGGGCTCAAACCATACACCGAAGCTACGGGTATCACTTAGGTGATGCGGTAGAGGAGCGTTCTGTAAGCCTGTGAAGGTGAGTTGAGAAGCTTGCTGGAGGTATCAGAAGTGCGAATGCTGACATGAGTAACGACAATGGGTGTGAAAAACACCCACGCCGAAAGACCAAGGTTTCCTGCGCAACGTTAATCGACGCAGGGTTAGTCGGTCCCTAAGGCGAGGCTGAAAAGCGTAGTCGATGGAAAACAGGTTAATATTCCTGTACTTCTGGTTATTGCGATGGAGGGACGGAGAAGGCTAGGCCAGCTTGGCGTTGGTTGTCCAAGTTTAAGGTGGTAGGCTGAGATCTTAGGTAAATCCGGGATCTTAAGGCCGAGAGCTGATGACGAGTTACCCTTTGGGTGACGAAGTGGTTGATGCCATGCTTCCAAGAAAAGCTTCTAAGCTTCAGGTAACCAGGAACCGTACCCCAAACCGACACAGGTGGTTGGGTAGAGAATACCAAGGCGCTTGAGAGAACTCGGGTGAAGGAACTAGGCAAAATGGCACCGTAACTTCGGGAGAAGGTGCGCCGGTGAGGGTGAAGGACTTGCTCCGTAAGCTCATGCCGGTCGAAGATACCAGGCCGCTGCGACTGTTTATTAAAAACACAGCACTCTGCAAACACGAAAGTGGACGTATAGGGTGTGACGCCTGCCCGGTGCCGGAAGGTTAATTGATGGGGTTAGCTAACGCGAAGCTCTTGATCGAAGCCCCGGTAAACGGCGGCCGTAACTATAACGGTCCTAAGGTAGCGAAATTCCTTGTCGGGTAAGTTCCGACCTGCACGAATGGCGTAACGATGGCGGCGCTGTCTCCACCCGAGACTCAGTGAAATTGAAATCGCTGTGAAGATGCAGTGTATCCGCGGCTAGACGGAAAGACCCCGTGAACCTTTACTATAGCTTTGCACTGGACTTTGAATTTGCTTGTGTAGGATAGGTGGGAGGCTTTGAAGCGTGGACGCCAGTTCGCGTGGAGCCATCCTTGAAATACCACCCTGGCAACTTTGAGGTTCTAACTCAGGTCCGTTATCCGGATCGAGGACAGTGTATGGTGGGTAGTTTGACTGGGGCGGTCTCCTCCTAAAGAGTAACGGAGGAGTACGAAGGTGCGCTCAGACCGGTCGGAAATCGGTCGTAGAGTATAAAGGCAAAAGCGCGCTTGACTGCGAGACAGACACGTCGAGCAGGTACGAAAGTAGGTCTTAGTGATCCGGTGGTTCTGTATGGAAGGGCCATCGCTCAACGGATAAAAGGTACTCCGGGGATAACAGGCTGATACCGCCCAAGAGTTCATATCGACGGCGGTGTTTGGCACCTCGATGTCGGCTCATCACATCCTGGGGCTGAAGCCGGTCCCAAGGGTATGGCTGTTCGCCATTTAAAGTGGTACGCGAGCTGGGTTTAGAACGTCGTGAGACAGTTCGGTCCCTATCTGCCGTGGACGTTTGAGATTTGAGAGGGGCTGCTCCTAGTACGAGAGGACCGGAGTGGACGAACCTCTGGTGTTCCGGTTGTCACGCCAGTGGCATTGCCGGGTAGCTATGTTCGGGAAAGATAACCGCTGAAAGCATCTAAGCGGGAAACTTGCCTCAAGATGAGATCTCACTGGAACCTTGAGTTCCCTGAAGGGCCGTCGAAGACTACGACGTTGATAGGTTGGGTGTGTAAGCGCTGTGAGGCGTTGAGCTAACCAATACTAATTGCCCGTGAGGCTTGACCATATAACACCCAAGCAATTTGCGAACTCGAGAGAGGCCAGATTGCGGTGTGTGAAGACGAAACGAACCGAAAGTTCGAGAGAAACACACAAACTATCGCATACCCAATTTGCTGAAGCGTCGAAAGACGAGTCGGCACACCGAATTTCTTGACGACCATAGAGCGTTGGAACCACCTGATCCCATCCCGAACTCAGCAGTGAAACGATGCATCGCCGATGGTAGTGTGGGGTTTCCCCATGTGAGAGTAGGTCATCGTCAAGATTAAATTCCGAAACCCCAATTGCGAAAGCAATTGGGGTTTTGTTTTGCCCGCAGGAAAGT
>NZ_NQYG01000116.1:3509-5997 GCF_002878485.1 Pseudomonas sp. AD21 | reverse complement strand
CGACTGCTGCGCAGCCGATCGGGGATAAATCCCCTCGCCACAAGGGTCCGCTGACACAGGGCCTCTTTTCAGACGGATGACTGGCCCCATGACCAACACGATCCCTACCGACATCAAACTGCACAAAGCCTCGAAAACCCTGACGCTCACCTACGCGTCCGGCGAGGAATACACCCTGCCCGCCGAATTCCTGCGCGTGCATTCCCCCTCCGCCGAGGTCCAGGGCCACGGCAAACCGATCCTGCAATTCGGCAAGCTCAACGTCGGCCTGAGCAAGCTGGAACCGGCCGGTCACTACGCACTGAAACTGACCTTCGACGACGGTCACGACAGCGGCTTGTTCACCTGGGAATACCTCTACGAGCTGGGGCGACGTTATGACGCACTCTGGGCCGACTATCTGGCCGAGCTCAAAGCCGCCGGAAAAACCCGCGATCCGGACGAGTCGATCGTCAAGCTGATGCTCTAGTCCGAGACTCTTGCTCTTTAGAGGGCATTTTCTAAATTCATCTGTTTGAATGCTCTGCTGTGTGGCCGAGGATCGGCCTGCTTGCGAAAAAAATTAAACTCGGGTAACCAATGGAGCTGGCAAGTTCCCTGCAGTGCTCTACGACTGTAAAGCAGCTATGCAGAATTAACGGTCACCCGAGCAGTAGTACCTGGCATTGGCTGTGGAACTGCACAGCAGAAAACCGGGTACTCGTCTCAGGACAATGGAGCGTCGTAGATGAGTAACAAGAATAACGATGACCTGAAGTACCAAGCCTCGGAAAACACCCTGGGGCTTAATCCCGTCGTTGGGCTGCGCGGAAAGGATCTGCTGGCCTCTGCTCGAATGGTGCTGTCCCAGGCCATCAAACAACCGATCCATAGCGTCAAACACGTGACCCATTTCGGTCTCGAACTGAAGAACGTGCTGTTCGGCAAATCCGAACTGCAACCGGCCAGCGATGACCGTCGCTTCGCCGATCCGGCCTGGAGCCAGAACCCGCTCTATAAACGTTATCTGCAAACCTACCTGGCGTGGCGCAAGGAGCTCCATTCCTGGATCGATGACAGCAGCCTGTCACCCAAAGACATCGCCCGCGGCCACTTCGTGATCAACCTGATGACCGAAGCCATGGCCCCGACCAACACGGCGGCCAACCCCGCGGCGGTCAAACGCTTCTTCGAGACCGGCGGCAAAAGCCTGCTCGACGGCCTCTCGCATCTGGCCAAGGATCTGGTGCACAACGGCGGCATGCCGAGCCAGGTCAACATGGGCGCATTCGAGGTCGGCAAGAGCCTGGGCGTGACCGAAGGCGCAGTGGTGTTTCGCAACGATGTGCTGGAGCTGATCCAGTACAAGCCGATCACCGAGCAGGTCCACGAGCGACCGTTGCTCGTCGTGCCGCCACAGATCAACAAGTTCTACGTATTCGATTTGAGCCCGGACAAGAGCCTGGCGCGTTTCTGCCTGCGCCATAACGTGCAGACCTTCATCGTCAGCTGGCGCAACCCGACCAAGGCCCAGCGCGAATGGGGCCTGTCGACCTACATCGATGCGCTCAAGGAAGCGGTCGACGTGGTCACGGCAATCACCGGCAGCAAAGACGTGAACATGCTGGGCGCCTGCTCCGGCGGTATCACCTGCACCGCCCTGCTCGGCCACTACGCCGCGCTCGGCGAGAAGAAGGTCAACGCCCTGACCCTGCTGGTCAGCGTGCTCGACACCACCCTGGACAGCGACGTCGCCCTGTTCGTCGACGAGCAGACCCTGGAGACCGCCAAGCGCCACTCGTATCAGGCCGGCGTGCTCGAAGGCAAGGACATGGCCAAGGTCTTCGCGTGGATGCGCCCCAACGATCTGATCTGGAACTACTGGGTCAACAACTACCTGCTCGGCAACGAGCCGCCGGTGTTCGACATCCTGTTCTGGAACAATGACACCACACGGTTGCCGGCCGCGTTCCACGGCGACCTGATCGAGATGTTCAAAAATAATCCACTGATCCGCCCCAATGCACTGGAAGTGTGCGGCACGCCGATCGACCTCAAGCAGGTCACGGCCGACATCTTCTCGCTGGCCGGCACCAACGACCACATCACCCCGTGGAAGTCCTGCTACAAGTCGGCGCAGCTGTTTGGCGGCAAGGTAGAGTTCGTGCTGTCGAGCAGCGGGCATATCCAGAGCATTCTGAACCCGCCGGGCAACCCGAAATCGCGTTACATGACCAGCGAAGGCATGGCCGCCAATGCCGACGAATGGCAAGAGAACTCGACCAAACACACCGATTCCTGGTGGCTGTACTGGCAGGCGTGGCAGGCCGAGCGCTCGGGCGATCTGAGAAAGGCCCCACTGAAACTGGGCAACAAGGCGTATCCGGCGGGCGAGGCTTCGCCGGGCACTTACGTTCACGAGCGGTAACTGACACCACCCGCCTCCCCAAATTGTGGGATGAACTTGTGGTGAGGGGATTTATCCCCGATGGGCAGCGAAGCGGCTCCA
>NZ_NQYG01000116.1:0-3472 GCF_002878485.1 Pseudomonas sp. AD21 | reverse complement strand
TGCGACTGCTGCGCAGCCGATCGGGGATAAATCCCCTCGCCACAGAGTTCACGCCCACAGAGGGGATCGGGGGTACTTGAAATCCACAGGGCCTGAAGCATGCCGCAACCGTTCATTTTCCGTACCGTCGATCTGGATGGGCAGACCATCCGCACCGCGGTACGCCCCGGCAAGCCTCACTTGACGCCCTTGCTGATATTCAACGGCATTGGCGCCAACCTGGAGCTGGTGTTTCCGTTTGTCGCGGCGCTGGACCCGGATCTGGAAGTGATCGCCTTCGACGTGCCCGGTGTCGGCGGCTCGTCGACGCCGAGCCGGCCGTATCGCTTTCCCGGGCTGGCGAAGCTGACCTCGCGGATGCTCGATTACCTCGACTACGGTCAGGTCAACGTCATCGGCGTGTCCTGGGGTGGAGCGCTGGCGCAGCAGTTCGCCCACGACTACCCCGAACGCTGCAAGAAACTGGTGCTGGCGGCGACTGCAGCCGGTGCCTTCATGGTACCGGGCAAGCCGAAAGTGCTGTGGATGATGGCCAGTCCCCGGCGCTACATCCAGCCATCGCACGTGATCCGTATCGCGCCGCTGATCTACGGCGGCTCGTTCCGCCGCGACCCGACGCTGGCTGCCAGCCATGCGGCCAAGGTGCGTTCGGCGGGCAAGCTCGGTTACTACTGGCAACTGTTCGCAGGCCTCGGCTGGACCAGCATTCACTGGCTGCACAAGATTCATCAGCCGACGCTGGTGCTGGCCGGCGACGACGATCCACTGATCCCGCTGATCAACATGCGCATGCTCGCCTGGCGGATTCCCAACGCCCAGCTGCACATCATCGACGACGGTCATCTGTTCCTGATCACCCGCGCCGAAGCGGTGGCGCCGATCATCATGAAATTCCTTGAGGAGGAACGACAGCGCGCCGTGATGCACCCGCATCCGACACCTCTGGGCGGATAAACCGCAGCGGCAGGCTTTATGCAGGGCTTTATCAGTGCGTGGCAGGACGCCGCGCAGGCAGCAACCCGTAACAGCGACTATGGTGTTCTGGTTCGGTGAGTTTGTTTTTGACCTGAAGACGAAGGAGTGTTGAGTCATGCGCGACAAACCTGCGACGGGCGTAGTGCCCAGTCCCGCCGTGTTCATCAATGCACAAAGTGCAATGACCGGCCTGCGTGGCCGCGACCTGATCTCGACGCTGCGCAGCGTCGCTGCCCACGGCCTGCGCAACCCGCTGCACAGTGCCAGGCACGCCTTGAAACTCGGCGGCCAGCTCGGTCGCGTGTTGCTCGGTGAGACCCTGCACCCGACCAACCCGCAAGATACGCGGTTCACCGACCCGGCATGGAGCCTCAACCCGTTCTACCGGCGCAGCCTGCAGGCCTATCTGGCCTGGCAGAAACAGGTCAAGAGCTGGATCGACGAAAGCAGCATGAGCGAGGACGACCGCGCCCGCGCGCACTTCGCGTTCACGCTGCTCAACGACGCCGTCGCGCCCTCCAACACCCTGCTCAATCCGCTGGCGATCAAGGAGCTGTTCAACTCCGGCGGCCACAGCCTGGTGCGCGGCCTGAGCCATCTGTTCGATGATCTGCTGCACAACGACGGCCTGCCGCGCCAGGTCACCAAACAGGCATTCGAAGTCGGCAAGACCGTCGCCACCACCACCGGCGCCGTGGTGTTTCGCAACGAAATGCTCGAGTTGATCCAGTACAAGCCGATGAGCGAGAAACAGTACGCCAAGCCGCTGCTGGTGGTGCCGCCGCAAATCAACAAGTACTACATTTTCGACCTCAGCCCGCATAACAGCTTCGTCCAGTACGCGCTGAAAAACGGCTTGCAGACCTTCATGATCAGTTGGCGCAACCCGGACGTGCGCCATCGCGAATGGGGTCTGTCGACCTATGTCGAGGCGGTGGAAGAAGCGATGAACGTCTGCCGGGCAATCACCGGCGCCCGCGACGTCAACCTGATGGGCGCCTGCGCCGGTGGCCTGACCATCGCCGCGCTGCAAGGACATCTGCAAGCCAAACGCCAGCTGCGACGGATCTCCAGTGCGACCTATCTGGTCAGCCTGCTCGACAGCGAGATCGAAACCCCGACCACCCTGTTCGCCGACGAACAGACCATCGAAGCGGCCAAGCGCCGCTCCTATCAGAAAGGCGTGCTGGACGGTCGCGACATGGCCAAAGTGTTCGCCTGGATGCGGCCCAACGATTTGATCTGGAGCTACTTCGTCAACAACTACCTGTTGGGCAAAGAGCCGCCGGCGTTCGACATCCTCTACTGGAACAATGACAACACGCGCCTGCCCGCCGCATTCCATGGCGACCTGCTGGACTTCTTCAAGCACAACCCGCTGACCCACCCGGGCGGCCTGGAAGTCTGCGGTACGCCGATCGACCTGCAGAAAGTCGCCGTCGACAGCTTCAGCGTGGCCGGCATGAACGACCACATCACGCCGTGGGACGCGGTGTATCGCTCAACACTGTTGCTCGGTGGCGAGCGGCGCTTCGTCCTGTCCAGCAGCGGTCACGTGCAAAGCATCCTCAACCCACCCAGCAACCCCAAAGCCAGTTATGTCGAAAACGGCAAGCTGAGCAGCGACCCGCGCGCCTGGTACTACGACGCCAAACGCGTCGACGGCAGTTGGTGGCCACAGTGGCTGGAATGGATTCAGCAACGCTCCGGCGCCCAGCGCGAGACTTTGATGACCCTCGGCAACCCGAACTATCCACCGATGGAGGCGGCACCCGGCACCTACGTGCATGTGCGCTGACGCTTAACCGAACTTTTCTAAGAAGACTGGATGAAAACCCGCGACCGGATTCTCGAATGTGCCCTGCAACTGTTCAACGAAAAGGGTGAACCCAACGTTTCCACCATGGAAGTTGCCAATGAAATGGGGATCAGCCCCGGCAACCTCTACTACCACTTCCACGGCAAGGAGCCGTTGATTCTCGGCCTGTTCGAGCGCTTCCAGAATGAACTGGCGCCACTGCTCGACCCACCGTCGGATGTCGAGCTGGCGCCGGAGGATTACTGGCTGTTTCTGCATTTGATCGTCGAACGCCTGGCGCAGTACCGTTTTCTGTTCCAGGACCTGTCGAACCTCGCCGGGCGCCTGCCGAAACTGGCGAAAGGTATTCGCAACCTGCTCAACGCCCTGAAGCGCACGCTGGCGTCATTGCTGGCGCGCTTGAAAGCCTCGGGGCAGTTGGTCAGCGACACTCAGGCGCTGGGTCAATTGGTCGAGCAGATCACCATGACCCTGCTGTTCTCGCTGGACTATCAGCGGATTCTTGATCGTGAAGGGGAAGTTCGATTAGTCGTCTACCAGATCATGATGTTGGTCGCGCCGCATTTGCTGCCGCCGGTGAAAGTGGCGACTGAGCGGATGGCCCTGCAGTACCTTGAAGATCACGACTGAAATCAAAAGCCCCTCACCCTAGCCCTCTCCCTGTATGTACCGGACACA
>NZ_NQYG01000115.1:0-6093 GCF_002878485.1 Pseudomonas sp. AD21 | reverse complement strand
GGCGATGGGATTCGAACTCATGGACCTGTTACAGTCGACGGTTTTCAAGCCCATCGATTATTCGAATAGTTTCAATTGCTTAGGAGTTTTCGATTCCGCAAGAAAAACTTATTGGCCACATTGCGCTGGCCCCTATGGAACCGTCCGTGCGTCTGGCACGATTTTGAAGGATTGGAATGCTAGCCGAGCTTTAAATACAACTGCGTTGGGAAAATGCATTCTGACTTTTTGTCTTACCGACTCGAGCGGCTCCTCACATAGCGGTCCGAGGATCACCTCCACCAGCTCAATATCATTACTGATTGGCCAGAAATGGCGTGAGTCCTCAGCGATTGCTTCGCTCAGATTCACGAATCGACGGTACTCTTCCTCATACCGCCACCCCCCCGACTTGGTGCACAGTAACTGCTGTTGTAGCTCCTCGCTCAGCTTCTCAGGGGTTGGTGTAGGGCCTAACGCATCAAGGATGCGGTCGTCTTGGTAGCTGACCTGCTGAACTGTATCGCGGTTAACGTCAAAGCCTAAACAGATTCCAGTGTGCTTTTCAGCGTAGTGACTCCACATTACTGGCTCCGACCAATCGCCAGCAAAGCACAATAGGCCCATCAACGAATGGCGTTTATCTTTCCAGTTTCTTACGACCTGGCGCATCTTTTGCTCTTTGAAATTTGCGGCAAGTAGCTCGAAGGGATCGTTCAGGTCTGCAAAGCGCGAGACCTTGATGCGCCTATTCTCTATATTACTAAGGGCATACTTGACGCTGGTAAGATTGTATAAGCGAATTGTCGAACTATTAGTTGGTGGAGGGCAGGCGATTGCGCTGCCCATGTCTGGTTTATATCCTGCAGCGATCCATTCGCGCCTGAGAATTTGGTGAGCTGGCATGCATTTTCCTACGCGGCAGAGATGGTCGTGGGAGCCATCGCTAATTGTTGGGGTAGAACTGCACTCTTGATTGTGCAGAGGCACGTTCGAGATGGGTGACGTTGCAGTGGAAGCCTACCTTTTGCTTTATATTTTCCGCCCAGACGCTCCGCTCCAACAAGTTACAGCACCTCTATCTCATTTTCACGCAACCAGCCTGCCTTGATAACGCTTCGGCGTGCAGCCTCTGGATCTTCGGTATAGAAAATGACCGCCAGACTTTCCTGCGCACGACTACATGTGACGTAAAACAAGCGACGTGTTCGAGTCAGTGGGTTGTCTGATGCCTCTGCCTCTTTCTGGATATCCGAAGAGGAGGGTGGTTTGACTCCCAGCGCCTTCTCGTAACTCCATAAAAAACCAGCTGCCTCCTCATCATCAATGATTACCATGACTCGCGGGAACTCCAGCCCTTTCACCCCTTGGTGGGTGCCATAGGGGGAGAGCTCACTGCAGTATTTGGCATACGCGTTAAGTTGGGAGAAAGGGCTGCTGATTAAGAGGCGATAAGCATGGACTTCCATCACTTCACGATCGCCAATCTCAGGAAAATCTTCGGTGGTTGCACCCATCTCAAAAGCGGCCTGAAGTCTTTCAGGGACAGGCAACAGATACGTGCGTAGCAGCACACCCACGACGTCACCAATCAACGGATCGTTTTCAGTAAAGAGAGCTAGTAAATCCTGAGTTCCGGCGCGGGCTTGCTCTATGGTTGACTTCTGGTCAGGCGATGCTGCGAGCCGCTCCCTAGCCAATAGCGGCGAGATTAGTCTAACAACCTCCATCAGTTTGAAGCTGTCTACCTGAGCGGCCTCGGTTATAGGTATCACCCCATCTAGGAAAACTCTGAGTGCGGGAAGCGTGCCATCTAATAAACCGGTCTTAAGATGTTCAACCTGATAAAGCGGAACAAATACATCGTCGAATCCCATTCGCCGGCTCGCCATTTTGTGCTCAAGAATCAGTGTCTTTCGACCCTCCATACCCAACCTCCATACGAGGTCGCCAGTGATGTCGGCCATGTAGTTAGCAACCCGATCCTCAACTTCGAAGCTGGAGGATGGCTGGCTTCGAACACAGTACATCCGTACTGTACCCTCCAAGGCACCATCCAGCGGCTTCTGCTGGTGTTTGTCGACCTGCCACCGGATGGCATTGATCAGCTCGACTATCCGTACTGGGCATCGCCTGTTGATGATCTTCTCGGGCTTCGCCCAATCGGGCGGAATGGCTGCGTCCAGGTTCTGCTTGCCGTGACCGTAGATGCTTTGCATGGTGTCACCCAGTAAGCCCAGGCAGAACCGTTCAGACGCTTGCGCCTGCACAACCAGAAACGCGTCCATCAATGAGGCCATGGTGTCTTGGCTCTCATCAATCAGCAAAACCGGATGCTTGTCCACCAAAACGTCAAGCAGTGGTTTTCGTTGGATGAACGCTGCCGCGAGCCCTATCACATCCGAATGGTTTAGCGCTTGGTGACCACGGTTTTCGCCCGTGGGGCTGTAGGTGAAGTCATATATGTGCTCAATGTTGGCGAGACGTTTCGCCTTGCGATCCCGCTCTGCCTTGTTCGCTCTAAAGGTTTTGTTTTCCCCACGAGCTTTGCCCAGCTTTTTGTCGAGCTCATCAATATCGCTGGCCAATTTCAATCGCAGCCAGACGCGTATGTCATCGTTGAATCCCTTGATCATCTCCCAAGCGAAGGAGTGTATGGTGGACACCCAAACCAAAGGGTCGTGCTCCAGTCGACGCTTGACTTCTTCCGCGGCTGCGTTGGTGTAGGTAATAATCGCAATCTGGCGCCCCTCAACCGTCAACTGCTCGTGCGCTCTTTTTTTGAACCCACGTACTGCCTCGACGAGTGAGTAGGTTTTCCCTGAGCCGGCGCCGGCATACAAGAAGAAACTCTTGGGAGTTTCCATGTTGAGGCATTGTTGAATCATGTCGTCAGCATCTGGCAATGCGGTCATGCCTCAACCTCCGTAGACATGGTCGTAACCAAAACGAGCTCTGACTGTTTTTTGCGAAGCTTCGACTCAAGCCACTCCAGACCCTCCCGAATATAATCAGGCACTGTTAGCTCAGGGAAGGCAGCATCACCTAGTACTTCCAGAGCAAATTCAGCCTTATTGCCGTCTCTCAACGCTTCAAAAAGATCATTCGCGAGTTCCTCCGGTGTCTTGGCTACCTGAAGAGACCGAGCAAATCGGCCGACCAAACCGCGGCCGGAGCGAGCAGCGAAGTGCTTGGCGTTGCTAAGCACAAGGCTGTCTTCAAACGTATTGGCCAACACCTCCACAGGGGTTGGTCCGGTTCCTTGAAGCTGGGTAAGGATCGGCGTTTGGTAGGCAACGCGGATCGCAAATAGCTCATCGAGCTCCTGGCATTTCTGTTCATCAGACAATCCCAGCAAGTCGTCCACCTTGACTGACGCTTCCTTCATTCTTAGCCAGTGTTTCAGAGTGGGGTTATTGGTTGATAGATCGGCACCGCGCCGAGCTGGTTTCGCAACTTTGTTTTTCCCCGCATCCAGATCGGTGATGACCAGCGTCACGATGCCGAGAGCGTCAATCAGTGGTCTCAGCCGATGAGCATGGCTACCCCCGATATCCAGGATGGTGATGTAGCACTGGTCAAGGAATTTAAATTGCGTACGGAGAAAGTGTGGGAGAAGCATCCGTTCCGCAGTACCCTCGACCAGTATCACCGCATCGGCGAAGAAAAGATCCGCGTGTTGTGCTCTAAGATATCGAGTAACAAACTCCTTTGTGTAGGAACCTTCGCCGAAGACGTTTGACAGATTGGACACCGTGGATACGGGTACATTCACATTGTCCATTCCTGCCGGCAGGCGTCGAAAATAGCGAAGGTGTTCGTACTCAACCTCGTGCGTGACATGACTGGAGTGTGTGCTGACCACCAACTGCGTTTTGAGATTGGGGTAACGCTTTATCAGATCGTCTTCGCAAAGCACTTCATACGCATGCCGAACAAACACTTGCTGCACCTGGACATGAAGGTGTGCCTCGGGCTCCTCGATCAACACCAAGTGGATGGGCTCTAACCCGACAGTAGTCTGCTCCTCAGGGTTTCGATGCTTTTTGAGCCAGTCATCGCGAAAGCTCATCAGTCGAAATATCATCCAGATCAGATTCTGATAGCCCAGACCGTTTGACGTTTCAGGTAGCCGCAAGACTGACGCGCCGGGCGCAGCATTCTTTGAGTCGACCTCGAACAGCACAGCAGCCTCGTGATTGAGCCCATCTGTAGCTGCAAGTTTTGCTTGAAGGGTAATCGTAGGATCGCTGCGCCCGGGATACCCCAATGTCTGAACTTGTAACAGTGCTGGGCCGAAGCTGGTGCTGAGCCGAGAGTTGAAGGCGGACTGAGCGACCTCAATGGCACGCAGTGCTTCAAGGTCGGATACTTCCGGTGTATCACCCGGATCAAGATGTTTATCGTAGTAAGTGCGTAGCTGCTCAGATAGCTTCTTGCCTCCCGTCGACTTGGAGTCGGTCTGGCCGTCGTCCCCATGATCACCGAATCCCCGTTGAGCGTTGATCTCGTGAATCTTGATCAATCCTTCTAAAGGGTTTTTTTCCAATGCTAATGCAGTTGTCGAAAGCCTTTGTGGCATCGCTCTACGCATCATCCTAGGAGGAGTGTGAAGTTTGCTAGGGTCCAAACGGTACGAACGTATTTTGAACATTTTACCGAGCCGGCGACTTAGGTAGTCTGTCAAATTCTGAGGCCAGAGGCGCAATCTGGTTTGATGTTGCACCAGTCCAACCACGTCCGTATCTGAAGTGACGTCTTCACTTTGAGGCTGACCATTCATTTCGAGATTTGCCGCCAAGACATCCTCGAGGGTTCCGACCCGTTCGCGCTGTTTCCGGTAATCGGCAAATAACTCGGCCATGTCCTCAGGCTCCAGACGGAACCGCATGCCTACCAGGCCACCATTCCACTCAAAGTTAGGGATGAGGTCACGGACATAGTGAAATTCGCCGGCCTCGGCAGAGATCCAGATATCGAGATGGGGAAGCCAGCTGTCCCAGTCATTTGCTACGGGAAGGTCATCAGAAGCGCTTGCTGTCTCCCATAGACGACCGATGTCGTCGATAAAATCGAAATGGCAGAGAGTCAGGTCTTGCATCCTGATTCCAGAAGCTTTACCACTCAAGAATTTGCGTAGCGCGAGCATCGCAGAAGACTTTCCGCTGTTATTTGCACCCACTAGCAAAGTGGTTTTATCGGAAAGATCTATCCGAACTGAATGGAGCTTACGGAAATTGGCAATTTCCAGATGCTTTATCTGCATGCTTCGTCCTTGAGTTCAGGGTAGTGTGACAATGCTAGTGAATGTAGCTCGGAAGAAAGGAATGGCAAACAGTCCTACTGCGGTATTCCGGCGGCCGAGGTGGCTGCTTCTCGAGATGAGAGGTGTACCGAGCCATCCAAGAGGTAATTTGTTCTGTTTGTACTTTTTCCCAGAGGGGGGACTCGGTCGCCGCAGGTTGCGTCTGAGACGTCGCCTATAATTGAAATCGATTGAGCACTAAAGTGGCGTCATCAAGGCATGATGTATCACACCGACTGACAAGAATATCTCAACACAGGGGGCGTCATGATTGTATGTGAAGGAAGGCTAAGTGGAGAATTTAAAGGCTTCGAGGATCAGGACACTGAGTTCGAGTTTTATGGTGGACAAAAGTGGCGGCAAGCGACCTACTACTATCACTATCACTACCACTATGCCTACATGCCCCAAGCAAAAGTGGTAAGGAACGGTGGCAAACTTATGCTACAGGTCAGCGGTATGAATGTGGGGGTCGAAGTGGTTCCGGCTTGATCCAAACCTCATAGAAGATGGTCGCTATGCCGAATTAGGTAGGGCGACTAATCATTATTTAGGTTTGGAGGGGCGCACCCAATGAATCAGCACGATGTACGAGCCTCAAAACTGATCAGGCTCCTTGTCGGAAGCGGGTTCACGGCTGAAAATACTATTCCGCAATTTTTTTTGAGTCCTTGTTTTTGTTGGTCTGCAGAAGGAGCGATTTTCGATGCTTGCGGAAAAATTAAGATCATAAGTGTATGATTTTTAATGATTTATTCGTGGACTTAAAATCCCCCGCTCGTAAGGGCGTGCCGGTTCGATTCCGGCTT
>NZ_NQYG01000114.1:0-6872 GCF_002878485.1 Pseudomonas sp. AD21 | reverse complement strand
GACATCTTGGTTGACTGATACACCGCTTTCGCGAGCAAGCCCGCTCCCACAGTTGGTTTTGCGGTGGGCCGTTACTGTGCGGTGGCTTTGAGGCCGGTGAGCAGCAGGCGCTGGAACAGGTCTTCTTTCAGGCCTTCCGGGTTTGTCAGTTGCATGCGCTCCAGGTGCTCGGGGAATGTCGAGGCATCTGGCGCGTCGAGGGCTGCTTTGCCCAGTTCCAGAATTTCCGTGAGTTTGAACTTGCTCTTCAGCCAGTTCAGCGCCCGCAGCAGATCCCGCTCGATCACCGTGAAATCACAGCCCAACGGATACTCCGGAAACAGATTCGGATGCCTGGCGGCAATCGCCTGCAAACGCTGCGGCGTGTTCTCGGCAAAGCGTGGATCGAGATGGAAATCCTTCGGCAGCTTGCCGACCTTTTGCGCTTGCTCGATCAGCCCCTGTTGGAAACGGGAATCGCTGATGTTCAACAGAGACTCGATCACCACCGCATCGGATTTACCGCGCAGATCGGCGATGCCGTACTCGGTGACCACGATGTCCCGCAGATGTCGCGGGATCGTGCAGTGGCCGTACTCCCAGACGATGTTCGAACTGACCTCACCGCCGGACTCGCGCCAGCTGCGCAGGATCAGAATCGAGCGCGCATCGTGCAGCGCGTGCCCCTGGGCAACGAAGTTGTACTGCCCGCCAACGCCGCTGAGCACCCGCCCGTCTTCCAGTTGATCGGCCACCCCCGCGCCCATCAGCGTCATGGTGAACACGGTGTTGATGAACCGTGCATCAAGTCGCTGTAAGCGCTTCAATTCTTCCTGCCCGTACAGCTCGTTGATGTAGCTGATGCGGGTCATGTTGAATTCGAGGCGCTTGCTCTGCGGCAACTCACGCAGACGCTCATAGAAACTGCGCGGGCCGAGGAAGAAACCGCCGTGCACCGAGATGCCATCGGTTTGTGCAGTTTCATCAAGAGTGCCGGCGTTGGCCTGTTCCTGGGTCTGCACGTCGGGGTAGACCTTGCGCCGGATGATCCCGGCGTCCACCAACACCAGCAGGCCGTTGACGAACATTTCGCTGCAGCCATACAGGCCTTTGACGAATGGCGCGGTGCCGCCCTCGCGTTCGATCAGTTGCGCCCACTGGCTGAGATTGAGGTCGTTGAGCAAGGCCTGATAACCGGGGTTATCGGCTTGCCGCGCCAGCAGTGCGGCGGTCAGCGCATCGCCCATCGAGCCGATGCCGATCTGCAAGGTGCCGCCGTCGAGCACCAAGGTGCTGGCGTGCAGGCCGATGAAGTGATCCTGAAAGCCCACCGGCATGTTCGGCGTGGAAAACAGCGTGCTGCTGTCCTTCGCGTCGATCAGCAGGTCGAAGGTGTCGATATCGACTTCGGCATCGCCGGGCATGTACGGCAACTCGGTGTGCACCTGGCCGACCAGCAGGATGGTTTCCCCGATGGCGCGGCGCTTGGCGATCATCGGCAACAGGTCGAGAGTGATGTCCGGGTTGCAGCTCAGACTCAGGCGGTCGGGATGTTCGCTGCTGCTGGCAAGCAATTGCGCCACCAGGTTCAGCCCGGCGGCGTTGATGTCGCGGGCGGCGTGGCTGTAGTTGCTGCTGACGTAATCCTGCTGGGCCGGCGCGCTGTTGAGCAGGCTGCCAGGTTGCATGAAAAACTGTTCGATGCGGATGTTGGCGGGCAGGCTGTCACGCTGCAGGTCGGCGAGGAAATCGAATTCGGGGTAGTCGCCGAATACGCGCTCGACGAAGGGTTCGATGAAGCGCTTCTGCAAACCGTCTCCCAGATTCGGCCGCCCCAGGCACAGTGCAGTGTAGATCGTCAGTTGCCGCTCGGGCAGGCCCTTGATGCGCCGGTACAGCGCGTTGACGAAGTGATTGGGCTTGCCCAGTCCCAGCGGCATGCCCATGTGGATATGCGCCGGCAAGCGTGCGAGCACCTCGTCCACTGCCTGTTCGATCGAACACAACTGCACCATCTGAAGCCTCCTGCCCGTTCCGTGAATAGAGGTAGACCGAGCTTGCCTTGAGTTTGCTGCAAAGGACAGCCCGCGCCGCGAATCGCGGGCACAAAAAAACCGTCCGAGGACGGTTTTTTTCGTCAGAAGCGTGGCTTATTTCAGGCCGGACATCTTCTGGATCGCGCCTTCGAGGTCTTTCTCCTCGCAGTCACTGCAGGTACCTTTTGGTGGCATGGCGTTGAGCCCTTTCAGCGCAACTGCCGCCAACCCGGCAGCGGTGCCACCTTCTTTGTCAGCACGTTTTTTCCAGTCAGCTGCATCACCGATTTTAGGTGCGCCCAACAGGCCAGTGCCATGACAAGCATTGCAGTGCTTGGCAATGATCTCATCCGGAGTTTTAGCTGCGCCACCGCCGCCAGCGGAGGCTGCGACTTCCATCCCTTTGCATTCCTGCCCCTGAACGCACACCTGGCCGACCGGCTCGAGGCGTTTGGCAATGTCGTCATTCGTCGCAGCTTGAGCGCTGACAGCCCAGAGGGCCAGTACGGTTGCTGGTGCGGCCAGCATTTTCATAATTAGGTTCACGCGTTCACCCTCAATGGTGGCTATTCACGCCTGCGGCCACGGTTCGCAGGCGGGCGCAAGTATAGCGGGTAGCCCGCCACACTGAAACAACCCCATAGTCGAAGGGGTTATACCGCGCTGTGGAAAACTCTTCGGATGCCTTCGCCGTCATGGCTTGGCGCCTCTATCTTCAAAAATTCGCCGGCGTGGCTGCGCTGATTAGTCGCGCAGGCAAGTCGAACGGATTACGGAAACGATGCGGCTTGGTACTTTCAAAGTAGTAGCTGTCGCCGGCTTCGAGAATAAAAGTTTCCAGACCCACCACCAATTCCAGACGACCTTCCACCAGAATCCCGGTTTCTTCGCCCTCATGGGTGAGCATTTCTTCGCCGGTATCAGCACCCGGCGGGTAGATTTCGTTGAGGAACGCGATAGCCCGGCTGGGGTGCGCGCGGCCGACCAGTTTCATGGTCACGGCGCCGTCGGAGATGTCGATCAGCTCGTTGGCCTTGTAGACGATCTGGGTCGGGATTTCCTGCAGGATTTCTTCGGAAAAGAACTCGACCATGGACATGGGGATGCCGCCCAGCACCTTTCTCAGCGAACTGATCGAAGGGCTGACACTGTTCTTTTCGATCATCGAAATGGTGCTGTTGGTGACGCCCGCGCGTTTGGCGAGTTCACGCTGGGAAAGCCCTTTGAGCTTGCGGATCGATTGCAGTCGTTCACCGACGTCCAAGGCGGGAGCCTCCTGATGTTGTAAGAATATTGAGCGTTATCATGGCGACAGCGTTCAGTATTTACAACACTTGGCCCCCGCAGCGGCGTCAAGCCTCGGAATAGAGCCTTGGCACGCGACGCAAGTTGCAGAAAATCTGGTACGGGATGGTGTCCGCCCACTGCGCCACTTCGCTGGCGAGGATGTTTTTGCCCCACAGCTCGACGGTCGAACCGAGGCCGGCGTCCGGCACATCGGTGAGGTCGATGCAGAGCATGTCCATCGAGACGCGGCCGAGAATCCGGCTGCGTTTGCCGGCGACCAGCACCGGCGTGCCGGTCGGTGCCTGACGCGGGTAGCCATCGGCGTAACCCATGGCGACCACGCCGATACGCATCGGTTTGTCGGTGATGAATTTGGCGCCGTAGCCGATCGGCTCGCCAGCGGGCAGCTCACGCACACAGATGACTTTCGATTCGAGAGTCATCACCGGTTGCAGGCGCTCGGCCACGGCGTTGGCTTCTTCGAACGGGGTCGCGCCGTACAGCATGATGCCCGGGCGCACCCAGTCGCTGTGAATCTGCGGCCAGCCGAGCACGGCCGGCGAGTTGCGCAGGCTGACTTCGGCGGCGAGGCCCTGACGTGCAGCCTCGAACACCGCGACCTGATCGGCGCTGCTCTGTTCGTGCAGCTCATCGGCGCGGGCGAAGTGGCTCATCAACACGATCTTCGCCACTTTGCCGCTGGCCAGCAGGCGTTGATAGGCCGCCGCGTAATCCTTCGGATGCAGACCCACGCGGTGCATGCCCGAATCGAGCTTGAGCCACACGGTGATCGGTTTGCTCAAGGCCGCCTGCTCAATCGCTTCGAGCTGCCACAGCGAATGCACCACGGTCCAGAAATCGTGCTCGACGATCAGTGCCAGCTCATCGGATTCGAAGATACCTTCGAGCAACAACACCGGGGCCTTGATGCCGGCCGCGCGCAACTCCAGCGCCTCCTCGATGCAGGCGACGGCAAACCCGTCAGCCTCAGCTTCCAGCGCCTGGGCGCAACGCACCGCGCCGTGACCATAGGCATCAGCCTTGATCACCGCCAGCGCCTTGGCGCCGGTGACTTCGCGGGCAATTCGGTAGTTGTGGCGCAGGGCTTGAAGATCGATCAGGGCACGGGCAGGACGCATGGCGGCAGACTTCTAGGCGGTCATGGGAAGAAAAACCGGCGCCGACTGACGACGTGAACCGCCAACAGCGCCGGGAGAGGGATCTTTACAACGGTTACGGCAGCGCAGCGACGATAGAGATTTCTACCAGAATGCTCGGCTTGGCCATCTTCGCTTCGACAGTGGCACGGGCCGGGGCGGCGCCTTTGGGCAGCCACTGGTCCCACACCGAGTTCATCCCGGCAAAGTGCGCCTCGATGTCGTTCAGGTAGATCGTCGCCGACAACAGATGCTGCTTGTCAGTCCCGGCCAGATCCAGCAAACGCTCGATATTGGCGAGCACGTCGCGGGTCTGTTGCTCAACTCCGGCGTTGAAGTCGTCGCCGACCTGCCCGGCCAGATACACGGTGCCGTTGTGGGTGACGATCTGACTCATGCGCTCATTGGTGAGCTGGCGCTGGATTGCCATGTTTTGCGGACTCCTGAGGCTTGTTGCCGTAACGGGAAATATCGAGGCCTTCGGCGCTGATCTGCGGCTTTTTCTTCGCCATCAGATCGGCCAGCAAACGACCGGAACCGCACGCCATGGTCCAACCCAGGGTGCCGTGGCCGGTGTTGAGGAACAGGTTCTTGAACGGCGTGGCGCCAACGATCGGCGTGCCGTCCGGGGTAGTCGGACGCAGACCGGTCCAGAAGCTCGCCTCAGCCAGATTGCCGCCCTGAGGATAAAGGTCGTTGACGATCATCTCCAGGGTTTCGCGCCGACGCGGGTTCAGCGACAGGTCAAAACCGGCGATCTCCGCCATGCCGCCGACGCGGATGCGGTTGTCGAAACGGGTGATCGCGACCTTGTAGGTCTCGTCGAGAATGGTCGAGGTCGGGGCCATGTCCGGGTTGGTGATCGGCACAGTCAGCGAGTAACCCTTGAGCGGATACACCGGGGCCTTGATGCCCAGCGGCTTGAGCAGTTGCGGCGAATAGCTGCCGAGGGCCAGCACGTAGCGGTCGGCGGTTTCCAGTTTGCCGTCGATCCATACGCCGTTGATGCGGTCGCCAGCGTAGTCGAGGCGCTGGATGTCCTGGCCGAAGCGGAATTCCACACCGAGTTTCACGGCCATTTCGGCCAGGCGCGTGGTGAACATCTGGCAGTCGCCCGTCTGGTCGTTCGGCAGGCGCAGGGCACCGGCGAGGATGTCGGTGACATTGGCCAGGGCCGGTTCGACGCGGGCGATGCCGGCGCGGTCGAGGACTTCAAACGGCACGCCGGACTCTTTCAGCACGGCGATGTCTTTGGCGGCGCCATCAAGCTGGGCCTGAGTGCGGAACAGTTGGGTTGTGCCGAGACTGCGGCCTTCGTAGGCGATGCCGGTTTCGGCACGCAGTTCGTCGAGGCAGTCGCGGCTGTACTCGGACAGACGCACCATGCGCTCCTTGTTCACCGCGTAACGGCTGGCGGTGCAGTTGCGCAGCATCTGCGCCATCCACAGGTATTGATCGATGTCGGCGGTGGCCTTGATCGCGAGAGGGGCGTGGCGCTGCAGCAGCCACTTGATCGCCTTCAGCGGTACGCCCGGCGCAGCCCACGGCGAGGCGTAGCCCGGCGACACCTGGCCGGCGTTGGCGAAACTGGTCTCCATGGCCGCAGCGGGCTGCCGGTCGACCACCACCACTTCAAACCCGGCACGGGCCAGATAGTAAGCACTGGCGGTACCGATGACGCCGCTACCCAAGACCATTACGCGCATTTTTGTATCCCTCATCGCGGCAGGGCCGCGTACGTCTGTTGTTAGAGCAATGATGCGCGCAGTGTAAAAAAGATTGGCCAGTGCTTTTCACTGTATAAGCGCCTATATTTGGCGACAATTCTCGGCAAAAACCCTTTTCACGGAGGCGCATCCCCTATGCGTACCAACACTCAGACCAAACGTGAGCTGGACAAGATCGACCGCAACATCTTGCGGATCCTGCAGGCGGACGGGCGGATATCGTTTACCGAACTGGGGGAAAAGGTCGGTCTGTCCACCACGCCATGTACAGAGCGGGTGCGGCGGCTGGAGCGCGAGGGGATCATCATGGGCTACAACGCCCGACTCAATCCGCAGCACTTGAAGGGTAGTCTGCTGGTGTTCGTCGAGATCAGCCTCGACTACAAATCCGGCGACACTTTCGAAGAGTTCCGACGCGCAGTGCTGAAATTGCCGCATGTGCTGGAGTGTCACCTGGTTTCAGGGGATTTCGACTATCTGGTGAAGGCGCGTATTTCCGAGATGGCCTCGTATCGCAAATTGCTCGGCGACATTCTGTTGAAGCTGCCGCACGTGCGGGAGTCGAAGAGCTATATCGTGATGGAAGAAGTGAAAGAGAGCCTGAGCCTGCCGATCCCGGATTGAAGATTGGTGTCGCTCCATTCGCGAGCAGGCTCGCTCCCACAGGGGAATGCATTCCAAATGTG
>NZ_NQYG01000113.1:0-7165 GCF_002878485.1 Pseudomonas sp. AD21 | reverse complement strand
TGATATTGACTGCCCCACCGCTTTCGCGAGCAAGCCCGCTCCCACAGGGGATCTGCGCTTGACTGATCGGCATTAGCGGCAATGGCTGCGATTTCTTGCGTGATGCTATCCAGCCTCGCGGCGCCAGAACCACTGCAACACCGCTGCGCATTATAGGCAGCACCCGCCCCGAGTCGGGTATTGGCGAACGACCGCCGATCCAGAATTGATATTTTTATTTTCAGTTGTATTGATGAATGATTTATTTCGTGTCATTTATAGCCTCGCCGATCACAGGAATGATCCAGCGCGCCACTGCGGATGGCGGGCAACTGTTTCCCTAACGCCCTCCCAGGAGTCAACAAAATGAACAAGACAGAACTTCTAGGTGCTCTGGCGCTGTGCGCGCTCAGCTTCTTGGCACATGCCGATGAAGACAGCCTGCGTATCGGTATCGAAGCCGCCTACCCACCCTTTTCTTTCAAGACACCTGAGGGCAATGTCAGCGGGTTCGACTACGACATCGGCAACGCCCTGTGCGAGGAAATGAAGGTCAAATGCGAGTGGGTCATTCAGGAGTTCGACGGCATGATCCCATCGCTCAAGGTGCGCAAGATCGACGCCGTGCTGTCGTCGATGTCGATCACTGAAGACCGGATGAAGTCGGTCGACTTCAGCAAAAAGTACTACCACACGCCGGGCAAGTTCGCGATGAAGGCCGGCAGCGTGATCAACGACCCGCTGGTGGACCTCAAGGGCAAGAAACTCGGCGTGCAACGCTCCTCGACCTATGACCGGTTTGCCACCGAGCAACTGGAACAGGCCGGTGTCGTCGTGGTGCGCTACGGCTCACAGAACGAAGCCTTCCTCGACCTCGCCTCGGGACGTCTGGACGCCACCCTCGCCGACATCGTCAACACCGACGAAAGCTTCATCAAGACATCGGCCGGACAGGGTTTTGCACTGACCGGACCGGACATCAACGACCCGAAATACTTCGGTCGCGGTGCCGGGATTGCGGTGCGCAAGGGTGATGTCGCCAACGCTGCGCGCCTGAATGCGGCGATCGACGCCATCCGCGCCAACGGCAAGTACCAGCAAGTGATGGCCCGGTATTTCGCGTTCGATATCTACGGCGAATAAACCTTCGCCTCCGCTCGGCGCCGGCCTGCTGCGGGCGCTTTCGGCCTTGTCTTGCGCGCCTTGCGGCGCACGCTTGAGGAACTTCATCATGCTCCACGGCTACGGATCGAGCATTCTCGATGGTGCCTGGCTGACCATTAACCTGGCCCTGACCTCCATGTCCCTGGCCATTGCCCTGGGCCTGATCGGTGCGGCGTTTCGCCTGTCGCCGCTCAAATGGCTGGCCATGCTCGGGGAAGGCTACACCACCCTGATTCGCGGCATTCCCGATCTGGTGCTGATCTTGCTGATCTTCTATGGCGGCCAGGATCTGGTGAACCGCATCGCACTGGCATGCGGTTACACCCGCTACATCGACATCAACCCGTTCATCGCTGGCGTCTGCACCATGGGCTTCATTTTTGGCGCCTATCTCTCGGAAACCTTTCGCGGCGCCTTCATGGCCATCCCCAAAGGCCAGGCGGAAGCTGGCGCGGCCTACGGCATGCGCGGCACTCAGGTGTTCTGGCGGATTCTGGTGCCGCAGATGATTCGCTTCGCCATCCCGGGGTTCACCAACAACTGGCTGGTGCTGACCAAATCCACCGCGCTGATTTCGGTCATCGGCCTGCAGGACATGATGTTCAAGGCCAAGAACGCCGCCGACGCGACCCACGAGCCGTTCACCTTTTTCATTGCGGTGGCGGCGCTGTACCTGATGCTCACCAGCCTGTCGCTGCTGGTGCTGCGCGCACTGGAAAAACACTATTCGGTCGGCATCAAAGCCGCCGAACTGTGAGGAGAACCTGCCCATGATTCTCGACTACAACCTGATCTGGGAAAACTTGCCGCTGTATTTCAATGGCGCCTTGTTGACCCTCAAAGTGCTGTGCATTTCCCTGAGCCTGGGGCTGGTCCTGGCGGTGCCTCTGGCGCTGATGCGGGTGTCGCGCTCGCCGCTGATCAACTTCCCGGCGTGGCTTTACACCTACGTTATTCGCGGCACACCGATGCTGGTGCAACTGTTCCTGATCTATTACGGCCTGGCGCAGTTCGAAGCGGTGCGGCACAGCGTGCTCTGGCCTTACCTCTCCAGCGCCACTTTTTGTGCCTGCCTGGCGTTCGCCATCAATACCAGTGCCTACAGCGCGGAGTTGCTGGCGGGCAGCCTGAAGTCCACCGCCCACGGCGAAATCGAAGCCGCCAGGGCGATGGGCATGTCCCGCCTGACCCTGTACCGGCGCATTCTGCTGCCGTCAGCGTTGCGCCGGGCATTGCCGCAGTACAGCAACGAAGTGTTGATGATGCTGCAAACCACCAGCCTGGCCTCCATCGTCACGCTGGTGGATATCACTGGCGCGGCGCGCACGGTCAGCTCGCGGTTCTATATGCCGTTCGAAGCGTTTATCACCGCCGGCCTCGTCTACCTCGCCCTGACTTTCATTCTGGTGCGCCTGTTCAAGCTGGCCGAGCGCCACTGGCTGGCGTATCTGGCACCGCGCAAGCACTAAGGAGCTGACATGGAAAAAATTCAATACCCGTTGCCGTGGAGCGCTTCGGGCACTGAACGGACACTCTCGGTGTTCCGTTTTGGCGCCGGGCCACGCAAGGCATACATTCAGGCGTCGTTGCATGCTGACGAGCTGCCGGGCATGCGCGTGGCCGTCGAGCTCAAGCGTTGCCTGCTCGAACTGGAAGCTCAGGGGCGCCTGAACGGCGTGATCGAACTGGTGCCGATGGCCAACCCCATCGGCATCGCCCAGATGTTCCAGGCCACGCATCAAGGTCGCTTCGAGTTCGCCAGCGGCAAGAATTTCAATCGTGACTTCCCGGAGTTGGCCGAAGCCGTGGCACCGCTGCTCGAAGGTCGCCTGGGCGATGATGCCGACGCCAACGTCGCGCTGATCCGCCGTGCATTGATCGACATCCTCGGCGACATGCCGCCACCGACCTCGGAGCTCGATGGCCTGCGTCGCCTGTTGCTGCAACACGCCTGTGACGCCGACGTTGTGCTGGATCTGCACTGCGATTTCGAGTCGGTGATGTTGCTCTACACCATGCCGCAACACTGGCCGCGCCTGCATTCACTGGCGGCGCGCCTGGGCGCCGAGGTCACGCTGCTGGCCGAAGATGCCGGCGGCAGTGCGTTCGACGAGGCTTGCGCGATCCCGTGGCTACGCCTGACCGAGCTGTTCCCCGAAGCCAATATTCCCCTCGCCTGCGCGGCCACCACCATCGAGTTGCGCGGCATGGCCGACACCGAGCGCGAACCCTGCACCGCCAGCGCGCAGGCGATTCTTGGCTACCTCGCCGAGCAGGGCCTGATCCGTGGTGAATGGCCGCCAGCGCCGCCCAGTCAGTGCCAGGCGATGCCGTTTGCGGGTGCGCAATACGCTTACGCGCCGCATCCGGGGGTGGTGAGTTTCCTGCAACCCGTGGGCGCACGGGTCAAGATCGGCGACCCGCTGTTCGAAATCCTTGATCCGCTGAACGACCGCCACAGCATCGTGCGCGCCAGCACCGACGGCGTGCTCTATGCCCGCGAACGCCTGCGCTTTGCCCAGCCCGGTCTGTGGCTGGCCAAGGTCGCCGGCTTCACCCCTATTCGCCAAGGCCGCTTGCTCAGCGACTGATGCCAGAGAGTTCAAATCATGTACAAACTTGAAATTCAGGACCTGCACAAAAGCTACGGCGCCCACCAGGTACTCAAGGGCGTGTCCCTGCAGGCCCAGGCCGGTGATGTGATCAGCATCATTGGCTCCAGTGGCTCGGGCAAAAGCACCTTCCTGCGTTGCATCAACCTGCTGGAGCAGCCGAACGCCGGCAACATTGTGCTCAATGGCGAGCCGCTCAAACTGGTGACCAACAAACTCGGCGGGCTCAAGGCAGCCGAACCCCGGCAGTTGCAACGCATGCGCTCACGGCTGTCGATGGTGTTTCAGCACTTCAACCTGTGGTCGCACATGAGCGCCCTGGAAAACGTCATGGAAGCGCCAGTGCATGTGCTGGGCGTTGGCAAGAAAGAGGCCCGGGAAAAAGCCGAGCATTATTTGAACAAAGTCGGCGTGGCGCATCGCAAGGATGCCTGGCCCGCCCACATGTCCGGGGGCGAGCAGCAGCGGGTGGCGATTGCTCGCGCACTGGCGATGGAACCGGAGGTGATGCTGTTCGACGAGCCGACCTCGGCACTCGACCCCGAACTGGTGGGGGAAGTGCTCAAGGTCATGCAGGACCTCGCCCAGGAAGGCCGCACCATGGTGGTCGTGACCCACGAAATGGGCTTCGCCCGCGAGGTCTCCAATCAACTGGTGTTCCTCCACAAAGGCCTGGTTGAAGAGCGTGGCGACCCGCGTGAAGTGCTGATCAATCCACAGTCCGAACGCCTCCAGCAGTTTCTGGCCGGGAGCCTGAAGTAAGCCCGGCGGCGCGCTCGGCTTTGCCCTGCAACGGTTGGCTTCGGATACACTCCCGCCAACCTTGTCAGGCGCAGCCCTTCTCTCACTTTCAGGAACTGTTGATCCGGATATGCCCAGCCCATCGAAAGACACCACTGTCTATGCCGCGCCGGTCATGCGCAAACTGGCGGAAATCGTTGCCGAGCTGCCGCCGTCGCTGCGCAAGGTGGCTGACTTCATCCTGCGACATCCGCTCAAGGCCGCGACGCTGACCATCGAAGAAATGGCCCACGAGACATCGACCTCTCCGGCCGCCGTCAACCGTCTGGCAAAGGCGATGGACCTCGGTGGCTACATGGGCATGAAGGCTGAGTTGATGGCTACGCTGCAGCAGATGGTGTCGCCGGTCGACAAGCTGCGCAATGAACTGGCGCATCGTCCGGGCGGAGCGTTCGGTCTGCATGAACAGATCGAGAGCGCCAGCAGTAACCTGTCCACCACGGCGACCAATAACGACGCCGCCGCGTTCGAAGCGTTCGTCACCCGGCTGACCACCGCGCGCAAGATCTACATCCTCGGCTTCGGCAACAGTGTCTACTTCGCCGGCCTCGCCGCCTCGACGCTGATGCCGTTCTGCGCAGATGCCACCGCCATCAGCATGGAGGGCGGCAACGAAAATGCCGCGTACCGACTGGCCGCGATCACGGATCAGGACGTGTTGCTGGCGATTTCCCTGCCGCGTTATTCCCTCGACACCCTGCAACTCGCTCGCTTCGCCAACGAACGCGGTGCGGCGGTGCTGGCGATCACCGACTCACCGGCCTCGCCGCTCACCAGTATTGCCGAGCATGTGCTGTTTGCGCCTTGCGATCACCCGGTGCTGACCAGCTCCAATGTCGCCATGCTGGCGTTGATCGAAGGACTGGTCGCTGGGGTGATGGCGCGTAACAAGGAAGCGGTCAAACTGGCGACCGAACTGACCGAAAGTGTGATGTCTTACCTGCACATCCCCAACGGCAGCAAAGCCCCGAAGAAGTGATGCGTGGCAGGGACGCGCGCAGATCGCGGACGTCCCTTCTGTCAGATCAGGGCTGAGAAACCGGCTGATCGCTGGTCACGCGGGCAGCCTGGGCGGCCGCCGGTTTGACCCATGTCAGATAGGCCAGCACCAGCAACACGATCCAGACCACGCCGACGATCAGCGCTGCCTGGGTGTCCGGGAAGTAACCCAGCACGCCGAAGACGAACAGCATGAAGGCAATGGCCGCCATCGGTGCATAAGGCCAGAACGGCACCGGGAACTTCAGCTGCGCGACCTGCTCGGCACTCATGGAACGCCGCATGGCCACCTGGGTGAACAGAATCATCAGCCAGACCCACACCGTGGCAAAGGTCGCGATAGAGGCGATCAGCAGGAACACGTTTTCCGGGATCAGGTAGTTCAGCAACACGCCCAACAGCAGCGCGCAGCTCATCACGATAACCGTCAGCCATGGCACGCCATTGCGCGACAGCTGAGCAAAGCCTTTGGGTGCATGCCCTTGCTGAGCCAGACCGTACATCATGCGCCCCGCACCGAAGATGTCGCTGTTGATCGCCGAGACCGCCGCCGAGATCACCACAATGTTCAGAATGGTGGCCGCCGAGCTGATACCCAGATGGTCAAAAATCTGCACGAACGGGCTGCCCTGGCTGCCGATCTGTTGCCACGGAAAGATCGACATCAGCACCAGCATCGTCAGCACATAGAACAGCAGGATGCGCAGCGGCACGGCGTTGATCGCCTTGGGCAGCACACGGTGCGGGTCCTTGGCTTCACCGGCGGTCACACCGATGATTTCGATACCACCGAAGGCAAACATCACCACCGCAAACGAGGCGATCAGGCCGCCCACGCCATTGGGCATGAAACCGCCCTGGGTCCACAGGTTGCTGATATCGGTCGCCTGACCGGGAGCCGTGCTGATACCGAACAACATGATGCCGAAGCCGCCGAGGATCATCGCGACGATAGCCGCGACCTTGAGCAACGACAGCCAGAACTCCATTTCACCGAAGACTTTGACGTTGCACAGGTTCAGGCCGCCGACCACCGACACGATGCCCAGCACCCAGATCCAGCGCGAAACCTCCGGAAACCAGAAGCCCATGTAGATACCGAACGCCGTCACATCGGCCATGCCGACGATGACCATTTCAAACGCGTAGGTCCAACCGAGGATGAAGCCCGCCATGGGCCCCAGATAGGTACTTGCGTAATGCCCGAACGAACCGGCGACCGGGTTGTGCACCGCCATCTCGCCAAGGGCGCGCATGACCATGAACACCGCCGCGCCACCGATCAGGTAGGCGAGCAGAACGGCGGGACCGGCCATCTGGATGGCCGAGGCAGAACCATAGAACAGCCCGGTACCGATCGCCGACCCCAGGGCCATGAAGCGAATATGTCGGGCAGAGAGCCCGCGTTTCAAACCTTTTGCTGGCTGCTGCATTTTTCGTCCTTATTTATTTTTATTCGACGCAAAAATCGAATCGCCAGCAGGCTGACTCCCACCGATGGTGGAAGCTGGCCGGCTGGCGATGAGGCACTTACAGACTCGGCAGCAACTTCACCGGCACCAGCTCGTTCAGACACCGCGAAGCCAGCAGCTCGGTCGCCGCATTGATGT
>NZ_NQYG01000112.1:0-7596 GCF_002878485.1 Pseudomonas sp. AD21 | reverse complement strand
CCTCCTCCTCCCTTCAAGTCCTACCATACAAGCGAGCCTGCTCGCGAAGAGGCCGGCACAATCAACATAGCGTCGTCTGACCAGACGCATTCGTGAGCAGGCTCACTCCTACAGGGGAATGTGTGTGGAGGTCGGGATCAGCTCAGCACATAGTCCACCGGCAGCAGCATTGGCGGCAGGTCGGTCACACCCAGTTCGGACAGGATATCGCGCTCGATGGTGCGTACCAGCGAGTCAGTTGCCAGGTCGTTTTCGTCGCGGCCGAACGGATCTTCCAGTTCATCGGCAATCGCATCCAGACCAAAGAAGGTGTAGCTGACAATCGCCGTGAACAACGGCGTCAGCCAGCCCAGCGGTTCGGCCATGGCGAACGGCAGCAGGATGCAGAACAGGTAGATCGTGCGGTGCAGCAGCAAGGTGTAGGGGAAGGGCAGCGGGGTGTTTTTGATCCGTTCGCACACCGCTTGTGCCTGGGTCAGGCTGGTCAGGTGATTGGCCAGGAGCATGTAGCGCCATTCGGTCAGCTCGCCGCTCTGATGCAGGTCGGAACACTGTTGGCCGACCTGCTGCAGAATCCGCCCGCTGTAATCCGGCACCTGCGTATCGTGTTGCGGCGTGATCCAGGCACGGCTGGCGGCCGCTTCGCTTTCCCGGCGCAACCGCGCATTCAGCGCATGAGCAAACCCGCAGAGATTGAGCAGCAACGGTTTGCGCTGCACCGATTCACGGATGACATGGGTTTCGCGGATCACCGAACGAATGTGCACCAGCACATCCCCCCAGGCCTTGCGCGCTTCGTACCAGCGGTCATAGCAGGCGTTGTTGCGAAAATTCATGAAGATCGACAGCGACAGCCCGAGCAGGGTGAACGGCGTGGCGTTGACCTTGGTGAAGTTGCTCGGGTGAAGGATTTCAATCAGGACGATGGCCGAGGCCAGCAGGGTGACCATCAGGGTGCGCAGGGCGATGCGTTTGGCAATCGAACCCTTGAGGGTGAAGAGGATGGCGAATTGGTTGACCTTGGGTCTGATGATCATGCTGGGCGATCCCGGTTACGCAGGGTGAGGGCGGTCTCAACCGCCGGTCATGTTCATGAAGCGCACGACCTGGACGTCGTCGTTCACTTCGAAATTGTGCCGATACGGCTTGAGTTTCATCGCCTCGATAATGGCTTTCTCCAGCCGCTGCGGTTGCCCCGGATGAGCGCGCAGCACGGCTTTGAGATCCACCGAATGCTCGTTACCCAGACACAGTAGCAGGCGACCCTCCACGGTCAGCCGCACCCGGTTGCAGGTGCCGCAGAAATTGTGGCTGTGCGGCGAGATAAAGCCCAGGCGAATATCCGGCGCTTCGGCCAGGCGCCAGTAGCGCGACGGGCCCTGGGTCGACTCCGCTGACTCGATCAGGGTGTAGCGTTCGGCGATTTTCTCGCGTACCTGGGCACTGGAGAAAAACGACTCCGCCCGGCTGTGTTCGCTGATGATCCCCAACGGCATTTCCTCGATGAAGGAGATGTCGAGCTGGCGGTCGATGGCGAAACTCACCAGGTCGTTGATCTCCTGATCGTTGCGCCCCCGCATCACCACCACGTTGAGTTTAGTGCGGGTGAAACCGGCCTTGCGCGCGGCATCGATGCCGTTGATCACCTGCGCCAGATCACCGGTGCGGGTCATTTGCCTGAAGCGCTCGGGGTCGAGGCTGTCGAGGCTGATATTCAGGCGCTTGACCCCGGCGTCGAACAGCGGCGCCGCGAGTTTGCCCAACTGCGAGCCATTGGTGGTCATGCACAGCTCACGCAGGCCGGGCAGGGTGGCGATCTGCTCGCACAACTTGACCACGCCCGGACGGATCAGCGGCTCACCGCCAGTGAGGCGGATTTTGCGCGTGCCCAGCCCCACGAAGCTCTGCGCCAGTTGATAGATCTCTTCCAGCGTCAGTACCTGCTGGCGCGGCAGAAACTGCATGTCCTCGGCCATGCAATAGACGCAGCGGAAGTCGCAGCGGTCGGTGACCGACATGCGCAGATAGTCGACGCGGCGGTTGTAACCATCGATCAAGACACGCTCTGACATGACAGCCTCGCAGGAGTGAGAAGTCCGTATTAACGGAACAGGTTGGCGCAGGTTATGGGCAACTTTTGAAGGCGTCCAATCACTGTTAATGAACGGCTGATTGATTACGTCGATGATGAATTATTTCTCACTGAAAGTTACCGCTTTAGTTTCGCAAGGCCCCGTGAATAAAGGGTTTTTAACCGTGATAGACGGTTTCGATAATGTGGTCATAAATAGCGATTAGACAATATTTTGTATCGGTTCATATCCTTGTTCCGGCAACTGAAACGACCGCTTTATTGCTGTGCAAAGTCGGCCGTCGCTGTTTAACCAAGATCAGGTTCACGCCTGTGTGCATCGTCATGGAGATGTCCCATGTCACAAGTCGACCGTTACAAACCTTACAAGGGTGCCGCTGCGGGTTGGGGGGCTGTGATCAGCCTGACCAAAAGCTGGCTGGGCAGTGAAAACGCCCTGAAAAACATCCGCGCCATGCTCAAGACCAACCAGAACGGCGGTTTCGACTGCCCGGGCTGTGCGTGGGGTGAAGCCCCCGGCGCGAGCATGCTCAAGTTCTGCGAGAACGGCGCCAAAGCGGTGAACTGGGAGGCCACCGGGCGCCTGGTCGACCCAGCGTTCTTCAACAAGTACACGGTGTCGAGCCTGGCTGAACAGAGCGATTACTGGCTGGAATATCAGGGCCGCCTGACTCATCCGATGCGTTACGACGCGCGGATCGACCGCTATGTGGAAACCACCTGGGAAGAGGCATTCGCGCTGATCGCCGAGCACCTCAAGGGCCTGAAATCGCCGCACGAGGCCGAGTTCTACACCTCGGGCCGGGCCAGCAACGAAGCGGCGTTTCTCTACCAGTTGTTCGTCCGCGCCTTTGGCACCAACAATTTCCCCGACTGCTCGAACATGTGCCACGAAGCCAGTGCGGTGAGCATGGGCGAGACCCTCGGCGTCGGCAAAGGCACCGTGGTCTACGAGGACCTGCACCACGCCGACGCGATTTTCGTCATCGGCCAGAACCCCGGCACCAACCACCCGCGCATGCTCGAACCGCTGCGTGAAGCGGTAAAACGCGGTGCGCAAGTGGTGTGCATCAACCCGCTCAAGGAGCGTGGCCTGGAACGTTTCCAGAACCCGCAGAACCCGATCGAGATGCTCAGCAACGGCTGGGAAGCGACCAACACCGCGTACTTCCGCCCGGCGCTGGGTGGCGACATGGCGATGATTCGCGGTATGGCCAAGTTCCTCCTGCAGTGGGAGCGCGAGGCTCAGGCCAGCGGCGGCGAACCGGTGTTCGACCACGCGTTCATCGCCGAGCACACCTCGGGTCTGGACAGCTATCTGGCGGAAGTCGATGCGACTTCGTGGGAGCACATCCTCGAGCAGTCCGGCGTGCCACTGCACGACATCGAACTGGCAGCGCGCATGTATGGCCGAGCCAAGAGCGTGATCATGTGCTGGGCCATGGGCCTGACCCAACACGTGCACTCTGTGCCGACCCTGCAGGAAGTCATCAACCTGCAACTGTTGCGCGGCAACGTTGGTCGTCCGGGTGCCGGTCTGTCGCCGGTGCGCGGTCACAGTAACGTGCAGGGCGACCGCACCATGGGCATCAACGAACTGGCGCCCAAGGAGTTGATGGACGCACTGGAAAACCGCTTCAACTTCAAAGTGCCGCGCATGCACGGCCACAACACCGTCATGGCGATCGGTGCCATGGAGCGTGGCGAAGCCAAGGTGTTCATCGGTCTGGGCGGCAACTTTGCCCAAGCCACACCGGACACCCCGCGTACCCACGAAGCGATGCGCAAACTCGACCTGACCGTACATATCTCGACCAAGCTCAACCGCAGCCATCTGGTGACCGGGCGTGACGCGTTGATCCTGCCGTGCCTGGGTCGCACCGACATCGACATCCAGGCCGAAGGTCCGCAAGGCGTGACCGTGGAAGACACCTTCAGCATGGTGCATTTGTCGTTCGGCCAGTTGAAACCGAAGTCGGCGCATTTGAAATCCGAGCCGGCGATCATTGCCGGGATTGCCGCCGCCACGTTGGGCAAACATCCAATCGACTGGGAGTGGGTCGTGGGCGACTACGGGCGCATCCGCAATCTGATCGGCGACGTGATTCCGGGTTTCGAGAACTTCAACGAAAAACTGCTGACCCCGGGTGGCTTCCACCTTGGCAACGACGCCTCGGACCGGGTCTGGAACACCGAGTCCGGCAAAGCCCAGTTCACCCCGTGCGTGCTGCCGGAACACCTGATCAGCGAAGGCGTGCGCAACCTGCCGGTCAAGCCGCATCTGATCCTGCAGACCATGCGTTCGCACGATCAGTACAACACCACGCTGTACGGCCTCGACGACCGTTATCGCGGGGTCTACGGCATGCGCGACGTGATCTTCGCCAACGAGCAGGACATCCAGCGACTAGGCTTCGAACCGGGGCAGAAGGTCGATCTGGTGGCGCTGTGGAATGACGACCGTGAGCGTCGGGTCAGCGGTTTCACCCTGATCGCCTACGACATTCCGCCCGGTCAGGCGGCGGCTTACTACCCGGAAACCAATCCGCTGGTGCCGCTGGAAAGCTACGGCGACCGGACCTACACGCCGACCTCGAAATTCGTCGCGATTCGCCTCGAAGCGGCCAAGGTCAGCAACCTGATCCCGTCGTCGGTGGCCTGACCCGCTACTCATAAAAAATCATAGCAATTTGACTGGCTGCAGGCGTTCACGCCTGGCGGTGGCCCGGCGACGTGCTGCCGCTTTTCAGCCTGGATGAGGACATCATCATGCTCAACATGGAGGCACTGGACCTGGCGCGAATTCAATTCGCGTTCACGGTTTCGTTCCACATTATCTTCCCGGCGATCACCATCGGCCTGGCGAGTTTCCTTGCGGTGCTCGAAGGCCTGTGGCTGAAAACCCATAACGACACCTACCGCGATCTCTACCACTTCTGGTCGAAGATCTTTGCCGTCAACTTCGGCATGGGTGTGGTCTCGGGGCTGGTCATGGCGTACCAGTTCGGTACCAACTGGAGCGGGTTCTCGGACTTTGCCGGGAGCATCACCGGGCCGTTGCTGACCTATGAGGTGCTGACGGCGTTCTTCCTTGAGGCCGGTTTCCTCGGGGTCATGCTGTTCGGCTGGAACCGCGTCGGCCGTGGCCTGCACTTCTTTGCCACGGTGATGGTTGCCATCGGCACGTTGATTTCGACCTTCTGGATTCTCGCCTCCAACAGTTGGATGCAGACCCCGCAGGGCTTCGAAATCGTCGACGGTCGGGTGATGCCGCAGGACTGGCTGGCGATCGTGTTCAACCCCTCGTTTCCGTTCCGTCTGGCGCACATGGCGATTGCCGCGTTCGTTGCGACGTCGTTCTTCGTCGGTGCGTCGGCGGCCTGGCACTTGCTGCGCGGCAACAACACGGCGCCGGTGCGCAAGATGTTTTCCATGGCGTTGTGGATGGCGCTGATCGTTGCGCCGATTCAGGCAGTGGTCGGTGACGCCCATGGCTTGAACACCCTGGAGCATCAACCGGCAAAAATCGCCGCCATCGAAGGTCATTGGGAAAACGCCGACAACGGTCCGACGCCGCTGGTGCTGTTCGGCATCCCCGACATGCAGGCGGAGAAAACCCAGTACGCGCTGGAAATCCCGTACCTGGGCAGCCTGATCCTGACCCACAGCCTCGACAAGCAGATCCCGGCGCTCAAGAGCTTCCCGAAAGAGGATCGGCCGAACTCGACCATCATCTTCTGGAGCTTCCGCGTGATGGCCGGGCTGGGCATGTTGATGATCCTCGTCGGTCTGCTGGGCCTGGCCCTGCGCCGTGGTGGCAAGCTCTATCAGCATCGTGGCTTCCAGCGTCTGGTATTGCTGATGGGGCCGAGCGGGTTGATCGCGCTGCTGGCCGGCTGGATCACTACCGAAGTCGGGCGTCAGCCGTGGGTGGTGTACGGCCTGATGCGTACCCATGACGCGGCGTCCCACCACTCGGTGGCGCAGATGAGCACCTCGTTGCTGCTGTTCGTGGTGATCTACTGCTCGGTGTTCACTGTGGGCATCGGCTACATGATGAAACTGGTACGCAAAGGTCCGCAGCCGCATCACGAACATCCGCCTGCGGATGAACATTTGCAGACACCGCGCCGGCCTCTTTCGGCAGCGACCGATCACCTTGAATCCGCGACCCGGATCCACTGATAAAGGAGCATTGAATCATGGGTATTCAAGGTATCGATCTCTCGTTGATCTGGGGCGTGATCATTGCCTTCGGGGTGATGATGTACGTGATCATGGACGGCTTCGATCTGGGGCTGGGGATCCTGTTTCCGCTGATCCCCGATGAGCAGGAGCGCGACGTGATGATGAACACCGTCGCCCCGGTCTGGGACGGCAACGAAACCTGGCTGGTGCTCGGTGGCGCGGCGTTGTATGGCGCTTTTCCGCTGGCGTATGGAGTGATTCTGGAAGCGTTGTCCCTGCCGCTGATCCTGATGCTCTGCGGACTGATTTTCCGTGGCGTGGCGTTCGAGTTTCGCTTCAAGTCGTCACCGCACAAACGCCATTGGTGGGACAAGGCGTTCATCGGCGGCTCGCTGCTGGCGACGTTCTCTCAGGGCGTGGTGATCGGCGCGTACGTATCGGGTATTCCCGTGGTGGATCGGCAGTTTGCCGGTGGTGGCCTGGACTGGCTGGCGCCGTTCCCGCTGGTGTGCGGCGTTGGTCTGGTGGTGGCTTATGCGCTGCTGGGCAGCACCTGGTTGCTGGTCAAGACCGAAGGCATGCTCGAATCGCGGATGCGTCTGTTCACCCGGCCATTGGCGTGGTTGCTGCTGGCGATGGTGGTGGTGATCGGCGTGTGGACCCTGCTACTGCACCCGGAACTGGCCTCGCGCTGGTCCAGCCATGGGCACCTGATGGTGTTTGCCGGGTTGGTGGTGCTGGCGCTGCTGGCGTTGTTCGGCTTGCTGCGCACCTTGCGTCAGCGCCACACCCACTGGCCGTTCGTGTTCACCCTGGTGCTGATGTTCCTCGGTTACATCGGTCTGGCACTGAGCATCTGGCCAAACATCATCCCGCCGTCGGTGAGCATCTGGGCCGCCGCGTCACCGCCGTCGAGCCAGTTGTTCGCCCTGATCGGCGCACTGTTCATCCTGCCGGTGATCCTGATGTACACCTTCTGGAGCTACTACGTATTTCGCGGCAAAGTGAGGATTGGCGATGGCTACCATTGATTCGCGTGAGGTCAGATCCAGCCGCTGGTACAAGCGCCTGGGCTGGTTGTTGTTGATCTGGCTGGGCAGTGTGGTGTCACTCGCAGTAGTGGCGAGCCTGCTGAAACTGGCGATGTATGCAGCAGGGATGAGGATCCACTGATAATGAAAAAACCGGAGCCTTGGCTCCGGTTTTTTTGTGCCCGCCATCTGGAAACGCTGATGCCACACTGTGGGAGCGAGCTTGCTCGCGAAGGCGTCATGTCAGTCGACATTGATGCCGGATGTTCCGGCCCCTTCGTGAGC
>NZ_NQYG01000111.1:0-7598 GCF_002878485.1 Pseudomonas sp. AD21 | reverse complement strand
CGCAGCGGTAGTTCAGTCGGTTAGAATACCGGCCTGTCACGCCGGGGGTCGCGGGTTCGAGTCCCGTCCGCTGCGCCATATTCGGAATCTGGAACACTGAACGCCAGATTCCACAGAAAGCCCGCCTAGTGCGGGCTTTTTGCTGTCTGGGATTTATGAAATCTCAGGTTTGACGCTAAACCTGTGGTGAGGGGATAAATCCCCTCACCACAAATCCTCTGCTCGTCTTTTTACTGGGTGGCGTTCTGGCTGTGCCGATAGTCACTCACCGCCTCATACACCGCTTTACGCAAGCGGTTGATCCCGCCAATCGGCCGATGCGCCTCGATACCAAACCACGGATTGAACGACAGGTTGTCGCACGCCAGATTCAGCGCCGGCGTGTCGAAGTCCTGCGCAGGCAGGGTAATCCGCGCCACGGTTTCGAACGGTGAGTCCTGCTCGCGCCATTCGATGCTGGTGTCCTCGATCGGCATGTACTTGTTCGCGTCCTGGCGCTGAATCTGCAACACGAAACAGGCTGGCACCCGATCCGCCGACAGTTGCTGATTCAGCGCGCTGCGCAGGAAGTTCGGCAGGTCGTGGTTTTGCGGGGGCAGGGCGTACGCCGGGCAATTGTCCGGATCCGGCACAACGCGAAACTTGGCGTTGGCCTCACCGAACTTGTAGGGCGATACCGAAAAGTACGTGGTCCCGGTCGGGCTGTCCGGCGCTGGCGACAGGGTTGCCAGCGCGATGAACAAGTGGCGGATCTGCCAAGTGCGCGGATCCCGGCCGGGAAAAAACGCCATGATCTTTTTGCCGTCAGCCTGAGCCGCCACATTCTGACGATACTCGGCGACATCGCTGACAAAGAAATTCGGGTGACTGAACATCACAAAGTCCTGCTCACGGCGATCCTGACGGTCGCCGAGCAACGGTTTGCCGGGCACATCGAGCAGTTTGATCGCCATGCCCCGGGCGTCACGAATGCTGTCGAACTGCGGGTAGGCGTTGCCATTGGACAGACGAATCATCGCCTGCCAGATTTTGCCCGGTTCGCTGAAGACGCCCTGACGCAGCGCTGGCGTCAGTTCCGGCAACACCGTCACTTCAGCTTTCACGCAACCATGCGCCTTGGCATGCGCATCACGCAGATAACGCGTGCTTTCGCGATGCTGATCGACGATGCGCACTGCGGTCTGGATCACGTCCTGGGTCATGGCTGATTCGCCGACGGGAATCTGCTCCTGCGCCGCCACTGGGCCGCGGTGTTGCCAGGCAAACCCTGCGCTGGCGATGGCCCAGCCAAGCAGGCCGACAATCAGTAATGCCAACAGGGTTTTGCCAATCAGTCGTCCCAGCCATAACCAGACACGGGTCAGCATGGACGGTTTTTTGTAGGGGGTGATCATCATGGCAATTGCGCCTCCAGCGGTCCGCCCAGCACTTTCAGGTACTCCAGCAAGGCCCAGCGTTCTTCCGGTTGCAGCAGTCGACCGATGACGCCATTACCCCGCTCGCCAGCGCGAAATTCGTGGCCGCTGTTGTGGTTACCGGTGATCCGCGTGTCGAACAAAAAGCCATTGGTGAAGGCCTCGGTGCGGTAACCCAGATGGCGCGGGTCGTATTCGAACGAGCCCTTATAGAACGTGGTGACGCGCTCATCCTGCGGCGACAGCAACTGATAAATGCTCGGCACCGAACCGTTGTGCAGGAACGGCGCGGTGGCCCATACACCGGCCAGAGGCCTGGCCTTATAGGCGACTTTTTCACGCACGCCGATTGGCAGGCCGAAACCATCGAGTTGAGGCTTCTCCTGCGCGGTGACCCCGGCCTCGCGATAAGCGCGGTTTTCAACGAAGGCAGTGACGTAGGCCAGGCCCTTGGCCACCGATAGCTGGCTCAGATCCAGTGGTTGCGTGGGTGTCGGATGCAGTTTCACGTCCATCTGCTCAAGCTCTTTGAGGTTCCATTGCAGCGGTGTCAGGTCGAAACGGTGATTGGCGATGTTGGTGGCGGCGTTCGGGTCGGTGCCTATCACCTCCACCGGCAGCATGTGCAAATGCTGCACCCAGCGCTCGCCCTCCTGAGTCTTGCGCGGCACGTGGCAACCGGCGCAGTTCTGCGCAAACAGCGCGCGCCCTTTGGCGGCCAACGGTTTGTCGACAGCACCCAGCACCTCTTCCGGCCAGGCGGGCGGTTGCAGGTGTTGCAGGGTTTCTTCGATTGTGTGCAGATCACGTACGCGCACGCTGGAGGCATAACGCGCATCGCCCTGTAGCGGCTGGCCATTGCTGTCGAAAAAATTCAACGTGGCGCCGACGCCCAGCGCCTCACCGATGTTACGCGCCATCGGTTGCTGCGCCGAACCGTTCCACTGCACCCAATCAAACGTCCACATGTCCCACAGCTGCGGGTAATCCACCGGGGCGTTGGCCACTCGGTAGTTGGCGGGGGAGATCGCGTCGCCGAAGGTGGCGTTGGCGATGCGGCCGAAGGCATCGGTGCGTCCCGGGCCCTCTTCGGTCGGGTAGAGGCCACGGTGGGTGTCGTTCCAGGCGACTTTCACGAAGGTGTTCAGCGAGGCCTTGAAGTCCTTGCGCAGTTGCGCATGGCGCGCCTCGTAGTCATTGCCCAGCACTTGTCGGGCGAAACGTTCGAATTTCCATGGGTTGTAGTAAGTCGAAGTCAGACTGGCGACCAATGCCTGTCCGAAACTGCCACCGCGCAGCGTAGGAACACTGGAGGGCAACACGTGCTGCGCTGAACCACCGTCAATCCGTACGGCCTGGCCCTTGAAGCGCAATTCGCCAGTGTGGCAAGCCGCGCAGGTGATATCGAGAAATTGCTCGGTGCCGCCTGGATTCGGGTGGCGGGCAAAGCCAACCGGCAGATTGCCGGGATTGTTCGCTGTGGCTTTCTGTTGCGGATCGACCAGAAAACCGAACCGTGCGAGGTATTCCGGGGACGCGAAGCGCTGCTGCGAGAAGGGCAGCTCCAGCGCCTGAAACCATTCATAGCGCAGGCCTTTGACCTGCGTGCCCTGGGGCGTGAAATAGTAGGTCTGACGTTCCTCTTCACTCCACTGATTCAGGTAATGCACCTGCTGAGCGGGGGTGTAGAACGGTAATTTCGGGTTGGCGACGTAATACAGAACCACGGCGAGGACCAGGCCCAGCAGCACGATGATCAGGGTTAGCACACGGAATAAGAGGCGCAAGTTAAACATCCTTGTCGAGTTGTTGCGCTGTTATGCCTCAGCTGTTGCAGGTGCGGCAAGTGGCCATTACGCCAACTGTCGCAACAAGTCTCGTCAGTCCTTGTCAGGCCAAGATGACAGAAGCTTCATCGTCCCTTTTCTCGAATGCGTTTTAATCCCTGAACTTATCGGACGTTTCCTGCTCTCATGCCGGTAGCCATTGGTCGTGGCGGCCTGATAAGCTCGCGGCTTTACTCGATTGCCCTTTCGGCGCATGAACAAGGAAATAGCATGAAACAGCATCGGTTGGCGGCGGCGGTAGCCCTGGTTAGCCTGGTCCTCGCGGGTTGTGATTCGCAGACCAGCGTAGAGCTGAAAACCCCGGCGCAAAAAGCTTCCTACGGTATCGGCCTGAACATGGGCAAGAGCCTTGCTCAGGAAGGCATGGATGATCTGGACTCCAAAGCGGTAGCCCAGGGCATCGAAGATGCCGTCGGCAAGAAAGAACAGAAGCTGAAAGACGACGAACTGGTCGAAGCCTTCGCCGCGCTGCAAAAGCGTGCTGAAGAGCGTATGGCCAAGATGAGCGAAGAGTCGGCAGCTGCTGGCAAGAAATTCCTCGAAGAAAACGGCAAGAAGGCTGGTGTTACCACCACCGCTTCCGGCCTGCAGTACGAAGTGGTCAAGAAAGCCGATGGCCCACAGCCTAAGCCGACCGACGTAGTGACTGTTCACTACACCGGCAAGCTGACCAACGGCACCGTATTCGACAGCTCCGTCGAGCGCGGCAGCCCGATCGATCTACCTGTCAGCGGTGTGATCCCGGGTTGGGTTGAAGGTCTGCAACTGATGCACGTTGGCGAGAAGTACAAACTGTACATCCCTAGCGATCTGGCCTACGGCGCGCAATCGCCAAGCCCGGCAATCCCGGCCAACTCGGTTCTGGTTTTCGACCTGGAACTGCTGGCCATCAAGGACCCGAGCAAAGAAGACGCTGCTGCTGCCAAGTAATCGGCAACGACTTCGCCAACAACGCCTCGCTTAAGCGGGGCGTTGTTGCATCTGGAGTATGGCAAGGGTAAACAGAGCGAACGGATCCCGCTGACAGCAGTCCTAGAGATTGAGGCCGCCAGCGCTAGACGCCCTGAGCCGCCAAGTCAATGAAATATTGGGCTTTTTTATGTGAGTAAAAAACGCCCGATCTGAGCGCAGCCCTTATAAAACGGGGCTCTCAGCGCTGAAATGCAGCTCTGTTCACAAGGTTATCCACAATTTGTGTGGATAACATTTCAACGGGAGAAATAGATGAAAGCACCGTGGAATTTCGCCCGATTTCTGCCTTTGGCCGGACGCCTGCTGGCCCGTGGCCGCCTGCCGACCCTGCTATTTGCGGTGGCGAGCAAAGGTGCCGCGCAGGGCAATCGCCTGGGCAAGCTCAAGGATGATCTGCGTTTGCTTCAGGCGCTGTGCCTGGCCTACTGGCGTGGCGAGTATCGGGCCATCAGCCCGAAAGCCATGATCTCGGTGGTGGCGGGGCTGATGTATTTCCTCAGCCCGGTGGATGCGATCCCCGATTTCATTCCGGTGTTCGGCATGCTCGATGACATCGCCGTCCTCGCCTGGGTGATGAAAACCCTTGATGATGAACTCAATGCCTTCCGGCAATGGCGTAACCGCCAGCAGCCGGAAAAGCTCGCCGTGGTCGAGCGCCTGCCCGATACCCCGGAGCAACTGCAGCTTCAGGGCCCGAAAAAGCCCTGATTCATTCCTGCCTGCATACAGATAGATACCCCCCGCGACCTTAGCCGCTGTTAGGATTACACTTCTAGGGAAAAGTGCCGACTCGCTAAGTGTTGTTGTCCTACGGGGTAGTCATGGATATTCAGATAATTGCACGCGATGGCGAACCCGAATACGCGGTTCTGCCATGGGTCCAGTATCAGGCTCTACTGAAAGCAGCAGGCATCAACGAAACACCGTCGCAGCAGGCCCCAGCGCCGCTCGCGGCAACAGCGGACCCGATTCTTCCAGGTCTGGATCAATTACGCAGTTTGCGCGAAGGGAAGGGCATCGCCATCGAGGCGCTGGCCCGCACGGTAGGCATCAGCCCGTCTTATCTGGCCATGATCGAAAGTGGCGAGCGTCAGCCTGACGCCGCAATTCGCCGCAGCCTGGCCTGGGAACTGACGGTGCCCGGTTGGAGGGATGAATCGTGAGCGTACGCATCAGTCGTCAACATTGGGACGGATTGCTGGGGGAACTCGATCAGGCACGCAGGCAGCGCCATCTACTGACCTATCGGGCGTTACTCGAGCGTTTGCAACTGCCGACGCCGGCGATGCAAACCCTGACCGCCGCACTGGAACATCTGGCCGCACTGGACGCCAAGGCCGAACAACCCTTGCGCAGTTCGCTGGTGATCAGCCAGGGTGCGAGCCGCCTGCCACGTACCGGTTTTTTTGAATGCGTCGAACGTCTGGGGCGTTTTTCCGGGCCATCCGATGGCGTCGCGGCAGCCTCTTGGCACGCGTCGGAAGTGGTCAGGGTTTTCGAATACGAGTACCCGGAATCGGCGGAGGCCTGAGTGTTCTTACGACTCAAGGCGCAGATCAGTTACTGGCTGGCGCGCCGGTTGTTTCACTGGTCGTGGTTTGTCCGTCAGCCAAAAGGCTGGCACTGGCTCGAAGGGCAGTTCGCGCGCATGGCCAACCTTGGCGACGTCGGTGCGCAGAGTTTTTACGGGCACATTCTGACGTTTCGTGGTGTTGGCCTCGGCGCCCGCGAAGAGGGTGTGCGGTTGTTGCGTCTGGCGGCACTCGCCGGTGATGGCAAAGCGGCCTATCAGGTCGGTGTGATCAGCCTGGCCGGCACTGCGAGCAAGGCGCCGGATCCGGCAGAAGCGGCGCGCTGGTGGACTCTGGCCGCCAAGGCCGGCCACCCGTTGGCCGAGCTCAAACTCAAAGAGTTGAGTGCTCGGGATTCAACGCAGTAAATCCATTTGTGTCGGCCCGATAAACGTGGCGCGAGGGAAACCTCGCGCCACGTTTGCGTTTAAATCCATACGTTTTGTAGTCATGGGCATTTTGCAGATTAGTCCTACAGCAAACGCCTACTCGCCTGACTTCTTTCCTGATTGATCCCCCGCAAAGTCCCCGCGCCTAATTTTTGCGCGAGGGAACGTTCATGTTTGACCCGGTTTTTCATTCCTCCCCGCAGGGTGGCGTGCGCTGATGGACACCGTCAGCCGTATCGAGCAGGAACTCGACAGCTTTCCCGACACCCTCAGCCTCTATCGCCAACAGCTTGAACACTGGTTCAGCCGTGCGGCCGACCAGGTCAGCCACGCGGCGGACCTGCCTTCGCTGATGGGCATGGAGCGGATCATCCGCTTCGGTGATCGTGTCACCGCCGTCAGCACTGGCGACAACGAATTCTTCTCCAACGTCGTCCAGTGCCCGCAGGGTGGGGTGATGGCGATCGAGAGCAAGTTCGAGTCGGTGTATGACATCCCGCTGGGCGACATCGTGGTCGATGTAGTGGCGGCGGATGGTGGAGAGATCACACCGGTCACGCTGGATGCGCAGGGTAAAGGCTCATTCACCGGCGAGGCAGGCAAATTCTACCGGGTCCAGGTCCGCAGTGAGGTCACTCCCGAGCAGATAAACGATCTGTTTGCCGCTTATGGCGGGCTGACGCGTGAACTGGATGGCTGGCTGCGTAGCGAGTGGCAAGGGTTCAAGCCGCAATGGTCGCAGTCGGTGGCGACGGCGGCGGGCAACGGCATGCTTGCCGGGAGTTGGGCGGCGATCGAGGGCGTGTGGGACAGCATCGGGATGCTGTCGGAGATCCTGCAGAACCCCGGCAAGTTTGCCGAGCGGTTGGGGAGTGCGGCGGATGATCTGATCAAGCTGGCGCAAACCGCTCCGCAGGGGATGCAGAAGCTGCAACTGCTGGTCAGCGACGAGGCGGCGTTGTGTTTGCTGCTGCGCGCCGCGAGCCTTTGGCTGGAGATGCTGCCACCCAGCGAAGTCGCCGGGAAAACCGCTGAAGCGGCGTCGATGGTTGTGGTGCAACTGTTGATCGACGTGCTGATCGGCATCGTCCTGACCTTCGTCGGGGCCGGTGCCGGGATTGCCTATCTGACCCTGCGTCTGGCGGACCGCGCTGCTCAATTGCTCTCGGTTGTTAAACGCTTGGTGAAGGCGATGTTTGGCATCGTCAGCACGTTTATCGAATACGTCGACCGCTACAAAAAAGTCGCCGCGCGGGGCATTGCCGCCGGGGTGAAAAAAGGCCGTCTGCAATTGCGCTGGGATGCGAAGCGCAATGCCTCGCTGAAGAAAAACGAGCACCACGACGACTCACCCGATCAAGCGAAAAACCCCAACGGCGACAGCGCCGATTGTGTGCCGTTTAC
>NZ_NQYG01000110.1:0-8960 GCF_002878485.1 Pseudomonas sp. AD21 | reverse complement strand
AAGTGCGCAACTTCTTGCGCAGTACTGCGCAAGAAGTTGCGCACTTGGCTGTAAGCCACGCCAATCAAGGCGTGTAGCGTGATGAACAGCTTTTTTTGTCGGACAAGTGCGCAAGAAGTTGCGCAGTAAGGCCAAGTGCCATCCTTGAGCGATTGAAACGATTCGTCCTGCGCGACGGTCAATCACTCACGACCGCGCCGAAGGCGTACGAACATTCCCCCCATCGAGTGAGAACGACATGAAAATCCTGATGGTTTTAACGTCCCACGATCAATTGGGTGATACCGGCAAGAAAACCGGCTTCTGGCTGGAAGAATTTGCCGCGCCGTATTACGTGTTCAAGGACGCCGGCGCGCAACTGACGCTGGCCTCGCCCAAGGGCGGCCAGCCACCGCTGGACCCGAAGAGTGACGAGCCGGACGCACAAACCGCTGCGACCGAGCGCTTTGGCAAGGACTCCGCTGCGCAGTCGGCGCTGTCCACCACCGTTAAGCTGGACACGGTGAAGGCCACTGATTTCGATGCGGTGTTCTATCCCGGCGGCCACGGCCCGCTGTGGGATCTGGCGGAAGACCGCCATTCCATCGCGTTGATTGAAGCGTTCTATACCAGCGGCAAACCCGTGGCGGCGGTGTGTCATGCGCCCGGCGTGCTGCGCCATGCCAAAGGCACGGACGGTCAGCCGTTGGTCAAGGGCAAGCAAGTGACTGGCTTCACCAACAGTGAAGAGGAGGCGGTAGGCCTGACTAACGTGGTGCCGTTTCTGGTGGAGGATGAGCTCAAGGCCAAGGGCGGGATTTTCTCCAAAGGTGCGGATTGGTCGAGCTACACCCGTGAGGACGGGTTGCTGCTGACGGGGCAGAATCCGGCGTCGTCGGAAGAGACGGCGTTCGCGCTGTTGTCGCGACTGCGCTGATCACAGCAATTGATTTTGTGGAGAGGGAGCAAGCTCCCTCGCCACAGTCAGATCAGTTTCAGGCCCAACACCCCAGCACATTCCTCAATCGATCGCCGCTGCGTCTCGGCATACAACCCCAGCTCATCAATGGTCGAACGCCCCAGCGCTTGTTCGAACGCCTGACGGTTCGAATGTTCGCCATAGTGCGTCTGCGCCGCATCCCCAAGGTTTGACTGAAAAATCCCCGCCGCGCTGACCGGCAGGAAATCTTCGTACACCAACGGTTCGGCTTTCACATGGCCCTCGCGGAGCAAATCCTCAAGCGACGCCGACGTGAGGCTACCCGCTGCCAGGCCCTTTTCCGTAGCGAAGTAGCGAAAATACGCCAGATCCTGCTCACGCATCCCCTCGACGCTGTCAGGAAATTCGCCAAAGTGCCGGGTCATCAGCGCGTTGTAGTGTGCGGCATTGCCTTCGTTGGGGAAGTCACCGAGTTCATCGCGCGCGGCATTCAGCAAGCGGTCATACAGCGCCCGCCCTTTAGGCGTCAGCGCCGCACCGCGTTGTTCGATCTCGCCGAAACGGGCGCTGTGGCTGCCGTGGGTGTCGTGCTGGTCGGTGAAGGCGATCGACTCGTCCAGCGCCTTGAAGCTGGTCTGGCGCAGCAGGATCGGGCAGTGCCGGCGCGGCGGGCCTTCGATTACCGCTTTGGGGGTGATGCCGTGCACCGGCATTTGCGCCTGGACGATGTCGATGTCCAGGGTGCGCGGGGTCAGGTGATTGATGTGTGGACCTTTGAACGCCACCACGTCGGCGATCAAGCGGTGCTGGGCGCTGAGGGTCTGGTACTGCGCGGCGGTGACCGTGGCGCTGTGATGCCAGCGAAAGGTTTCCAGTGCCTGTAGGACGAATTGCGCCGCCTCATGCTCATTCAGGCCGCCGGCTGCTTCGGCCTGTTCGATCAGGCTTAGCGCTTCGGCGGTAAAGATCGAACGCTGGTTCAGCACCGATTCGGCAAACGCGCGCAACTCCGGATCTTCGATCAACTCCAGGCGCAGCAACGAAGTGAATACCCGAAACGGACTGACTTGCAGCGCAGCTTCATGCACTGCACGAAACGCTGTGGAGTGCACCGGCACGCCCGCCGGGGTCAGGTCGTAATAACCCACCGGTTGCATGCCCATCACCGCGAACAGGCGGGCAAGGGTCGCCAGCTCTTTGCCGGTGCCGACGCGGATGGCGCCGTGGCGCTCCATGTCCAGGCGCTCGATCTCGCCGGTGCTGTGCAACTGCCGGGCGATGTGCGGTTCGCGGTCCAGTACCTCGCGGTTGGTCTGTTCCACCAGTTCCATCAGCGCGCCGTACAACGGCACTTCTTCGCGGTACATATCGGACATCGCTTTGGAGAAGCGTTGGCGGATCAGGTCGGGGCTGACGAAAGGCTGCACGGTCATGAAAAAAATTCCTGCCACGGTCACGTAAAGGATGGAGGAAAAGATCGCAGCCTTCACGGGCGGCGGCAAACGAAGAATCCTACGAACTTCATTCTGCCAACGACTGATCCACCAGTTCGATCCAGTGCGAGACCTGCGTGCGTCCGGCGCCGGCCAGATGATTCTGGCAACCGACATTGGAGCTGACGATCAGCTCCGGGCGGCCGCTCTCCAGAGCATTGAGGCGGTTGTCGCGCAGTTGCCGGGCAAGGGTCGGTTGCGTCAGCGAATAGGTGCCGGCCGAGCCGCAACACAGATGCCCGTCCGGCACCGGCGTGAGGTTGAAGCCCAGCCGGGTCAGCAGCGCTTCCACCGCGCCGCCGAGTTTCAGCGCGTGTTGCAGGGTGCAGGGGCAGTGCACGGCGATCCGACGTTGGCTGGCGGCACAGACTTTTTCCAGTGGCTCCTGCGCAAGGATCTGCACCAGATCCAGCGTCCGCTCGCTGATCTGCCGTGCCTTGTCGGCGTAGCGCGGATCCTGCGCCAGCAAATGCCCGTAATCCTTGATGAACGCGCCGCAACCGCTGGCCGTCTGCACGATCGCTTCCGCACCGTTTTGCAGGTGTGGCCACCAGGCGTCGATGTTCTGCCGGGCGCGGTCGAGGCCCTTGGCCTGGGCGTCGAGGTGATAGTCCAGCGCGCCACAGCAACCGGCCTCGGCCACCGGCGTGACGCTGATCCCCAAACGATCCAGCACCCGCGCCGTGGCGTCGTTGGTGTTCGGCGACAGGCCCGGTTGCACGCAACCTTCGAGCAGCAACACCCGGCGCGCATGGCGCGGGGCCGGGCGTGTGCCGGACACCGGCGCGCGCTGCGGCAATTTGCTTTCGAAGATGCGCGGCAACAGCGGCCGGAACGTCGTGCCGACTCGCAGTAATCCCTTGAACAGTCCGGGATTCGGCGCCAGTGCGCGCAAGCCTTCGCGCAAAAGGCGCTGCGCAGCGGGGCGCGGCACGGCCTGATCGACCACCGCCCGGCCGATGTCGAGCAGGTTGTGATAATCGACGCCGGAGGGGCAGGTGGTTTCGCAATTGCGGCAGGACAGGCAGCGGTCCAGATGCAGTTGTGTCTGTTCGGTGGCCGGGGCGCCTTCGAGCACTTGCTTGATCAGATAGATGCGCCCACGTGGCCCGTCGAGTTCATCGCCGAGCAACTGGTAGGTCGGGCAGGTCGCGTTGCAAAAGCCGCAATGCACGCAGGTGCGCAGAATTTTTTCTGCCTCGGCAGCACGCGGCAGTTGTCGGGCTTGTTCGCTGAGGGTGGTCTGCATGGCTAGAACTCCGCGTACATCCGGCCGGGGTTGAACAGCCCTTGCGGGTCGAGTTGCGCCTTGAGCTGGCGGTGATAGCGCATCAGTGCCGGGTGCAGCGGCTGAAACGGTGTGTCGCTGGCCCCATGGGTGAAGCAGGTGGCGTGGCCGCCGAGTTCCTGGGCGAGAATCTGAATGTGCTCATGATCGGATTTCAGCCAGCGTTGCGCGCCGGCCCAGTCGATCAACTGCTGGCCGGGTAAGTCCTGCGGCCCAAGGTTGTTCGGCAGCGACAGGCGCCACAGCGGCAGGCCCTCGTCAAAAAATGCCAGGCGTTGCTCGTTGAGGTCGCGCCAGAACACCGAGTCCAGCGGTTCGCCGCCGAGTCGTTGATGGGCGGCAGTCACCGAGCCTTCGCCGCCTTCAAGGCGCAGATACAGGCTTTGCCCGTCGTGACAGGCGCCGCTGATCGGCAAGGGTTGCTGGCCCCATTCGGCCAGTTTGGCCAGCGCCCTGGCGCAATCGAGGTCGAGGCGGATGCTCAGACACTGACGCGGTTTGGGCAGGACTTTCAGCGAGACTTCGCTGAGCACGCCGAGGCAACCGAAACTCCCGGTCAACAGGCGCGAGAGGTCGTAGCCGGCGACGTTTTTCATCACTTCGCCACCGAAACGCAGGTGCTGGCCGAGGCCGGTGATCACTCGGGTGCCGAGGACAAAATCGCGCACCGAGCCGGACCATGGCCGCCGTGGCCCGGACAGTCCGGTGGCGATCATCCCGCCGACCGTGGCGCTGTCGCCGAAGGCCGGCGGCTCGCACGGCAGCATCTGCCCGGCAGCGTCGAGCGCCTCCAGCAACTCGCGCAGCGGTGTACCGGCGCGCACGCTGACCACCAGCTCCGTCGGTTCATAGCACACGATGCCGCAGTGCGCGCGGGTGTCGAGCACTTCACCGGCCACCTCGCGGCCAAGAAACGCCTTGCTGTTGCCGCCCTGGATTTTCAGCGGCGTGGCGTTGGCCCGGGCTTCGTTGACCTGATCGAGCAGGGCGCTGCTGGCGTCGACGTCAGCCATCAGAAACGCTCCAGATCAGGGAACGGCAGTTGCCCGGCATGAATGTGCATCGCGCCAAATTCGGCGCAGCGATGCAGGGTCGGGATGTTTTTGCCGGGGTTGAGCAAGCCTTGCGGGTCGAATGCGGCTTTGACCGCGTGGAACAGGGTCAGCTCAGCGCTGTTGAATTGCGCGCACATCTGATTGATTTTCTCGCGGCCGACCCCGTGTTCGCCGGTGATGCTGCCGCCGACCTGCACGCACAGTTCCAGAATCTTGCCGCCCAACGCCTCAGCGCGATGCAGTTCCCCCGGCTGGTTGGCGTCGAACAGGATCAGCGGGTGCATGTTGCCGTCGCCGGCATGGAACACATTGGCCACGCGCAAGCCGTATTCGGCGCCGAGGCGGGCGATGCCTTGCAGCACGCCGGGCAATTCGCGGCGCGGGATGGTGCCGTCCATGCAGTAATAGTCCGGCGACAAGCGGCCGATGGCCGGAAAGGCGTTTTTGCGCCCGGCCCAGAAGCGCACGCGTTCGGCTTCGTCGCGGGCCTGACGCACCTCGCTGGCACCGGCCTGGGTCATGACTTCGCGGACCCGCAGGCAGTCGTCGTGGACGTCGGCTTCGACACCATCGAGTTCGCACAGCAGGATCGCCTCGGCATCCACCGGGTAGCCTGCGTGGATGAAATCTTCGGCGGCGCGGATCGCCAGGTTGTCCATCATTTCCAGGCCGCCGGGGATGATCCCCGCAGCGATGATGTCGGCCACCGCGCGGCCAGCCTTTTCCACCGAGTCGAAACTGCCCAGCAAGACTTTGGCGACTTGCGGTTTGGGCAGCAGTTTGACCGTGACTTCGGTGATGATCCCCAACAAACCTTCGGAACCGGTGAACAGCGCCAGCAAATCAAAACCCGGGGAATCGAGGGCGTCGCTGCCCAGGGTCAGGCGTTCGCCTTCGATGGTCAGCACTTCGATCTTCAGCAGATTGTGCACGGTCAGGCCGTACTTGAGGCAATGCACGCCACCGGCGTTTTCCGCGACGTTGCCGCCGATTGAGCAAGCGATTTGCGAGGACGGGTCCGGCGCGTAATACAGGCCGAACGGCGCGGCAGCCTGGGAAATCGCCAGGTTGCGCACCCCGGGCTGAACCCGCGCCGTGCGGGCCGCCGGGTCGATGTGGAGGATGTTGTTGAACCGCGCCATCACCAGCAGCAGGCCTTTTTCCAGCGGCAGCGCGCCGCCCGATAACCCGGTGCCGGCGCCACGGGCCACCACTGGCACGGTGTGTTGATGGCAGAGCTTGAGCAGGGTTTGCACCTGGTCGAGTCGCCGGGGCAGGGCGACGAGCATCGGCGTGGTGCGATAGGCCGACAGGCCGTCGCACTCGTAAGGCTTGAGTTCGTCTTCGCGCCAGAGAATGTCGAGATCCGGAAGGGCCTGTTGCAGGATCTTGAGCAGTTGTGCCTTGTTCACCTCCGGTAGCGGGCCGTCGAGGCGTTCGTCGTAGAGAATGTTCATTTCAACTCCATCGGCCGACGGGATTTATTGTGGTGAGGGGATAAATCCCCTCACCACAATAAATCCCCTCATCACAAGGACTGTGGTGGCGGTCATCGCTGGTTACCCAGAAACTCCCGATACAACCGCGCTGTGTTCGTCGGTTGTTCGACCATTGGCATGTGCCCGACGCCGTCCCACACATCGACCCGCAGATTGGCGATGCCCTTGCTCCAGATCGGCACGCTGCTGACGTCGATCAAGCGGTCCTTGCGTCCCCACAACAGCAGCGCCGGGCATTTGATTTCGGACAGTTTCGGCTCCATCGGCGGACTGGCGCGGAAGTCGCGGAAGATCTCTTCCAGTTCGTCGCGCTGGCGTTCATAACGCTGGGCAATGGCGTCCAGGACCAACCCGGGCACCCAGGGTGGCGAGGCCATGGTCATCGCATAAAACTGGCGAAACTCTTCCCGGGAATTGATCAGGAACGGGTTGTGCCCTCGTGCCAGGTGGCGCTCCATGTCGCTGGCCTCCGGTGCGGTGACGCCGGCCGGGTCGATCAATGCCACCGAGGCGATTCGGTCCGGGTAGGTCGCCGCCAGCCACGCCGCGATGTAGCCGCCCATCGAGTTGCCGATCACGTGGACTTTCTCCACGCCGCAGACGTCGAGCAACTGGATCATGCGCTTGGCCTGCAGCGCAATGTCGTAGCCGCCACCAGACTTGAAGCCGGTTTCACCGTGGCCGGCGATGTCCGGAATGATCACTCGATATTGGCGGACAAAATGCCGGGCGAAGCGCAGCCACAGGTTCTTGTCGGCGCTGTAGCCGTGCAGCATCAGGATCGCGCTGGCCGCTTCATAGGGGCCGCCTTGCCAGGTCGATACCGTCATTTCAGCGATCGGTACCTCGATTTTGTGCAACTTATACAGTTTGGCCTCCAGAGCCATGCTCAGGTCGTACAGCCAATGACCCACCGCCGGGTAACTCAACCAGCTCCAGGCCACGAAAACCGCGAGAGCGACAAACAGCAAAAGCATCGACGTCTTCCTTTTACGTGTTCAGGACAGAATGTGGTCAGCCGGTTTCAACGCCCGGGTCAACCGGTAGTAGCTGAAACTGAAGCCCGGAAAAATCGCGATCACATGACCGCTTTTGCTCTGATACCAACTGTGACAGCCGCCGGACTTCCATACCGTGCGCTCCATCTCACGGTGGATCATTGCAGTGTAGGTACGTTCCGCTTCGGGGCGCACTTCGATGCTGCGCAGGCCCTTGGCCTGGAGGGTGTGGATGCAGTCGAGGATGTAGTTCATCTGTGATTCGATGATGAACAGCGCCGAGGTATGCCCGATGCCTGTGTTCGGCCCGGTGACGATGAACAGGTTGGGAAACTCCGGCAGGCTGCTGCCCAGGTAGGCGCGCGGGTACTGCACCCAGACGTCCTTGAGCTGCACGCCGTGCTTGCCGGTTACCGGGTAGGAGACCACGCCGTCGGTGGCGTCATAGCCGGTCGACCAGACAATCAGGTCGACCTCGATGTGTTGGCCGTCCCTGGTGGTGATCCCCGTTTCATCGATTTCGGCGATGCCTTGCTCGCGGCTGTGCAGCGTCACGTTGGGCCGGGTCAGCGCCGGGTAATAAGTGCTGGAGAGCAGGATGCGCTTGCAGCCGATGGTGAAGTCCGGGGTGAGCTTTTCGCGCAATAGCGGATCGGGTACCTGATGCTTGAGAAAGTGCAGGGCCTGGCGCTGAACCATGTGAATCGCCGGTTTTGAGTATTTGAAGGCGATCACCCGGGTTTCGAATTGCCAGTAGAGCAACCAGCGCAGCAATTTGTACGCCGGTTTCAAACCCAGCAGCCAGCGCTGAAAGCGTCCGAAGGTACGATCGGGTCGAGGCAACACCCAATGCGGCGTGCGCTGGAACACATGCAGTTGTTCGACCTCGGGGGCAATCGCCGGAATCACCTGCGCGGCACTGGCGCCGCTGCCGACGATGGCCACGCGTTTACCCCGGTAGTCGTAGCTGTGATCCCAGTTGTTGGTATGAAAGGTCTTGCCCTGAAAGCGATCCAGGCCGGGAAAGGGCGGGATCACCGGTTGGCTCAGTGGGCCGCTGGCGTTGATCACGAATTGCGCATGGAAGGTGCCCTTGGCGCTGGTGTGCACCGCCCAGCGCTGTTGCACGTCGTCCCACTCGATACGTTCGACATTGGCCTGCAGCTCCACCCGTTCGCGCAGGTTGAAGCGGTCGATGATGTGTTCGGTGTAGCGGTGCAGTTCGGCCTGGGCGGCGAACATCTGCGTCCAGCGGTATGGCGCGAAGGACAGCGAGTACAGCGGCGAGGGCACATCCACCGCAGCGCCAGGGTAGGTGTTCTGGCACCAGGTGCCGCCGAAGAAGTCACGTCTTTCCAGCAGGCGAAAATCGTCGATCCCGGCCTTGAGCAGATTGACCGCCGCACACTGGCCGCCAAAACCGCTGCCGATGATCAACACTCGGTAGGTCTGCATGGGCCTCCTTCTTATAGTCGTTTTTCCGTTTTCATCCTTTCAGGTATAGCTAAATATTTGCCTTGTGGGAGTGGGCTTGCTCACGAAAGCGGTGGGTCAGTCACCGAAAATGCTGGCTGCCCCACCGCCTTCGCGAGCAACCCCGCTCCCACAGGGGACTGTATTCCAGGCTGTTTCTGCACGTTACTTTGAGGCAGCGAGCTACATATTCGACCTCTGACACACCACAAAACCCCTGTGGGAGTGGGCTTGC
>NZ_NQYG01000011.1:0-151927 GCF_002878485.1 Pseudomonas sp. AD21 | reverse complement strand
CGTCACGGGCTGCATTCCCACGCAGAGCGTGGGAACGATCAGTGGGTGGGTTACAAACTAGGCAAAAGTTTCGCTGGAACCAGTTCGGTCAGACACCGCGAAGCCAGCAGCTCGGTCGCCGCATTGATGTCCGGCGCAAAGAAGCGGTCCTTCTCGTAGAACGGCACTTCCTTGCGCAGAATCGCCCGCGCCTGTTCCAGCTTGGTCGAAGTCTTCAGACCGTTGCGCAGGTCCAGGCCCTGCACCGCCGCCAGCCATTCCACGGCGAGAATCCCGCGGGTGTTTTCGGCCATTTCCCACAGACGCTTGCCGGCAGCCGGGGCCATCGACACGTGGTCTTCCTGGTTGGCCGAGGTCGGCAGGCTGTCGACCGAATGCGGATGGGCCAGCGCCTTGTTCTCGCTGGCCAGTGCTGCGGCGGTCACCTGAGCAATCATGAAGCCGGAGTTGACCCCGCCATTGGCCACCAGGAACGGCGGCAGTTGCGACATGTGCTTGTCCATCATCAGCGAGATGCGGCGTTCGCTCAGCGAGCCGATTTCAGCGATGGCCAAGGCCATGTTGTCAGCGGCCATGGCCACCGGTTCAGCATGGAAGTTGCCGCCGGAAATCACATCGCCTTCAGCAGCGAACACCAACGGGTTGTCGGAGACGGCGTTGGCTTCGATGACCAGCACGTCGGCGGCCTGACGGAACTGGGTCAGGCAGGCGCCCATGACTTGCGGCTGGCAGCGCAGCGAGTACGGGTCCTGGACCTTTTCGCAGTTCTGGTGCGAATCGGAGACTTCGCTGCGCTCGCCGAGCAGATCGCGATAAGCCGCAGCGGCGTCGATCTGGCCTTTCTGGCCACGGGCGGCGTGGATGCGCGCGTCGAACGGCGAGCGCGAACCCAAAACGGCTTCAACGGTCAGGCCGCCCAGCGCCAGCGCACCGGCGAACAGGTCTTCACCTTCAAACAAGCCACGCAGGGCAAACGCGGTGGACACCTGAGTACCGTTGAGCAACGCCAGACCTTCTTTAGCCGCCAAAGTCAGCGGGGTCAGACCGGCGACTTTCAGCGCTTCGGTGGCTTCCATCCACTCGCCCTTGTAGCGCGCCTTGCCTTCGCCCAGCAGCACCAGCGACATGTGCGCCAGCGGCGCCAGATCGCCCGAGGCACCCACCGAGCCTTTCAGCGGAATGTGCGGATAGACCTCGGCGTTGATCAGCGCGATCAGCGCATCGATCACCACGCGGCGAATACCGGAGAAACCACGGCTGAGGCTGTTGACCTTGAGCACCATGATCAGGCGCACCAGCTCATCACTGATCGGCTGGCCGACGCCGGCGGCGTGGGACAGCACCAACGAACGCTGCAGGTTTTCCAGGTCTTCGCTGGCGATGCGGGTCGAGGCCAGCAGGCCGAAACCGGTGTTGATGCCGTAGGCGGTGCGATTCTCGGCGAGGATCTGCTCGACGCACGCGACGCTGGCTTCGATCTGTGCGGCAGCGCTGTTGTCGAGGGTCAGCTTGACCGGGTGCTGATAAACGTCACGCAGTTGCGCCAGGCTCAGTTGGCCGGGAATCAGGTTCAGCGCAGTCATTAAAATGCTCCTGTTTAGGCATTGTTATTAACTACCAGTCGCTCCGGAGCATTCCGTTATCCGTCGCTTCTCGTCTTGTGGACGATCCGCGCCTTGGCACGCTGGTATGGGTATTGTCAGTGCAGATTCGGTAACACGTTGTGCAGCGAATTCGAGTCTTTCAAAACACTCGCGGCGGCGGCGATATCCGGCGCCAGCCAGCGATCCTGATCGTAGGCCGGGACGGTTTCGCGCAGCAGTCGCCACGCCCGGTCAGTGCCTGCGCCAAAGCGCTGCTCCTTGAGGAATTCAAAGGCCTGCGCCGCCAGCAGGTACTCGATGGCGAGGATCTGCGTGCAGTTTTCCAGGGCACGGTGCAGCTTCAGCGCGGCGCTGGTGCCCATGCTCAGGTGATCTTCCTGCAGGCCCGAGGTGACGTAGTTGTCGAGCACCGCCGGTTGCGCCAGCTGGCGGTTTTCCGCGCACAGTGAGGCGGCGACGTATTGCACGATCATCATCCCGGAGTTCACCCCCGGGTTGGCCACCAGAAACGCCGGCAGACCGCTGACGTGCGGATTCACCAGACGATCGAGACGACGCTCGGCGATCGAGCCGATTTCGGCCATGGCAATCGCCAGCACGTCCGCTGCCATCGCCACGGATTGGCCGTGCGGGTTGGCTTGCGACATCACCCGGAAACTCTCCGGCGTACCCAGCAGCAGCGGGTTGTCGGTGCAGCCGTTGAGTTCGGCTTCGACCTGCTTGATCGCGTGATCCAGTTGATCGCGCGCAGCACCATGCACCTGCGGGATCGAACGAATGCTCAGCGCATCCTGAGTGCGAATGCCTTTACTCGCCGCGATCACTTCACTGCCATCGAGCAACGCGCGCAGATTGACACCGACCTGCTGCATGCCCGGGTGCGGCTTGAGCGCGATGATTTCGGCATCGAATGCGGCGATCTGACCGCGCTGGGCTTCGAAGCTCATGGCGCCGATCACATCGGCCCACTGCACCAGCCGCGTCGCATCGGCAATCGCCAGGCAGCTGAGGCCGGTCATGCACGGCGTGCCGTTGACCAGGCACAAGCCGTCCTTCGCGCCGAGTTGCACCGGTTGCAGGCCCTCTTCGACCAGCGCCTGTTGCGCCGAGGTGATTTGCCCGCGATAGCTGACATTGCCCACGCCCAGCAGCGCGATGCCGATGTGCGCCATGTGGGTCAGGTAACCCACCGAACCTTGCGACGGAACCTGCGGGGTAATGCCGCGATTGAGCAGTGCCAGCAGCCCTTCGACCACGCGGCGATGAATGCCGGATTTGCCGTGGCTGTAGTTGTGGACGGCGGCGCAGATGATCGCGCGGGTTTGCTCATCGGGCAACACCGGGCCGACACCGCAGGCGTGGCTGAGCAAGGTATTGCGCGACAGCTGGCTGAGCTGTTCGTCTTTCAGCGAGACGTTGGACAAGCCACCCAGACCGGTGTTGACGCCATAGGCACGCTCGCCGCTTTCGACGATACGCTGGACGATGCCTTGCGCGTTTTCGATGCGCGCCCAGGTCTCGCTCGACAACTCCAGAGGTGCGCCGTGACGGGCGACGGCGACCACGTCCTGCCAACGCAGAGGGTTGCCGGTGATAATGATTTTTTCAGCCTGGGACATCTAAAAAACCTCATGAACAAGATCGTTCCCACGCTCTGCGTGGGAATGCCGCCTGGGACGCTCCGCGTCCCGACTTCTGCTCTGTGCAAGGTGACGCGGAGCGTCACGGGATGCATTCCCACGCAGAGCGTGGGAACGAGCGTCAAACCACCGCCGCCCGCCGCTGCACGAACCGGTCGACATATTCATCCGCCGGCGAATGCAGGATCTCGCGCGGTGTACCGACCTGAATCAGGCGGCCATCCTTGAGGATCGCAATGCGGTTGCCGATACGCACCGCCTCGTCGAGGTCGTGAGTGATGAATACGATGGTCTTGTGCAAAGTCTTTTGCAGCTCCAGCAACTGGTCCTGCATCTCGGCGCGGATCAGCGGGTCGAGTGCACTGAACGCTTCGTCCATCAGGATGATGTCGGTGTCTGCCGCCAGTGCACGGGCCAGGCCGACACGCTGACGCATGCCACCGGAAAGCTGATGCGGGTATTTGTTTTCGTAGCCCTTGAGGCCCACGGTGTTGATCCAGTGCAACGCACGTTCGGCGCACATCTGCTTGCTCTCGCCGCGCACTTTCAGGCCGTAGGCGACGTTCTCCTGCACGGTTTTGTGCGGCAGCAGGCCGAAGCTCTGGAACACCATGCTGATCTTGTGCCGGCGAAATTCGCGCAGGGCGTCCATGTCGTATTGCAGGATGTCCACACCGTCGACCAGGATTGCGCCGCTGGTCGGGTCGATCAGGCGATTGAAGTGACGCACAAGGGTCGACTTGCCGGAACCGGACAGGCCCATGATCACGAAGATCTCACCGGTGCCAATGCTCAGCGACAGGTCGTTGACCCCGACCACGCAACCGGTTTCGTTCAGCACCTGATCCTTGGTCTTGCCCTGGCCAACCATCGCCAGTGCGTCCTTGGCGCGGTTGCCGAAAATCTTGAAGACGTTTTTGACTTCGATCTTGCTCACGGTTGCGTTGCTCATTTGCTCACCTCATGCCGTGGCCGACCGTACGCCTGAGTAATGCGGTCGATGACCACTGCGAGAATCACGATCGCCAGACCGGCTTCGAGGCCGCGCCCGACGTTGAGGGTCTGAATCCCCACCAGCACATCTTCACCCAGGCCTCGGGCGCCGATCATCGAGGCGATCACCACCATCGACAGGGCCATCATGGTGGTCTGGTTGATCCCGGCCATGATGCTCGGCAGGGCCAGCGGCAGTTGCACGCCGAACAGTTGCTGCCAGCGGTTGGCACCGAAGGCGTTGATCGCTTCCATGACTTCGCCGTCAACCTGACGAATGCCCAGGTCGGTCAGGCGGATCAGCGGCGGTGCGGCGTAGATCACCGTGGCAAAAATCGCCGGGACCTTGCCCAGGCCGAACAGCATCAGCACCGGAATCAGGTACACGAAGCTGGGCATGGTCTGCATGATGTCGAGCAGCGGCATCAGCACCGAACGCAGGCGATTGCTGCGCGCCGAGAGAATCCCCAGCGGAATGCCGATCAACACCGAAATGATCGTCGCGACCATCATCAGCGCCAGGGTCTGCATGAGTTTGTCCCACAGGCCAACAGCGCCAACGAGGAACAGCAGACCAACGATGACGGCAGTGGTCACGACTTTGCGCGTGGCGTGCCAGGCGACTACACCGACGATCGCCAGCATCAACCACCACGGCGCTGCACGCAGCAGGCCTTCGAGGTTGACGATGGCCCATAGCAGGGTGTCCGAGATGTGGCGGAACACATCACCGTAGTTGGTGACCAGCGAATCGACCCAACCGTTGACCCAGTCGGCGATGGAAAAGGTAAAGCTTTCGGGAAACATAAGAGACTCTCAATCAAGGGGTTGCGATCAAGCGTCCGGCTGCCGTTGCCGACAGCCGGAGAAGCTCAACCTACAAGGCCGCGTCGATTTTCCTGGCTGCGTCGTCGCTCACCCATGCGTGCCAGACTTCAGGATGTTCCTTGAGGAAGATTTTCGCCAGTTTTGGCGACTCGATACGTTCCTTCGCCATGCGTCCCAGGTTCTGGTTCAGCAGGTCGATCGGCAGGTTGACCTTTTCCAGCACGGCCACCAGCTCCGGGGCTTGCTCGTGGAAGGTCTTGGACAGGCCGACCTTGATGCTCACGGTCTTGTCGACGCCCGGTTTCTCTTCGAGTTTGACCGCGTCGATCTGGCCCATCAGTGGGGTTGGCGACCAGTAGTAGAACAGGATCGGCTCGCCACGCTTGTAGCTCGACAGAACCGCCGCATCCAGCGCCGGGCCGGTGCCCGGACGGAAGTTGGTGTAGGTGTTTTCCAGGCCGTAGCTTTTCAGCATTTCGCTGTTGTCCAGCTCACAGGTCCAGCCGGCCGGGCAGTTGTAGAAACGGCCTTTGGACGGCTCTTCAGCGTCCTTGAAAATGGCTGCGTATTTGCCCAGATCGGCAATGTTTTTCAGGTCCGGGGCTTTCGGTTCAAGCTTGCGCTTGGCATCGCCTTCGATCACGTAGCGCGGAACGTACCAGCCTTCGACAGCGCCGACGATCGGCGCGCCGATACCGACGACCTTGCCGGCCTTCTCGGCCTTGTTCCAGACCTCGCTGCGGCCGACCCATTCTTCGGCGAACACTTGAATATCGTTACTGCTCAGGGCGTTCTCCATGGTGATGGAGTTGCCCGGCAGGCTGTCGGTCTTACAGTCGTAACCTTTCTCCAGCACCACTTGCAGCACGTCGGTCAGCAGCATGGCGCTTTCCCAGTTCAGACCGGCGAATTTCACCGGTTTGCCGGACTCGCACCAACCGGCCGCCTGGGTGGCGCCGGCACTGGCCAACAGGCCCATGGACAGCAGTGTGGTCAGCAGGGTCTTGTTCGATTTCATTGTTGCGACGCTCCTAATCATGAATTGGCTTACGGCAGTCAAGAGGCATCCAGCCCTGTCCACGTCCAATCAGGCCTGCGCCGCAGCGCGCCCGGCCCCACTTTTTTCAGGTTGTACAACGCTGCTCTGCTCGACCGGCAGAATCAGTTGATCAGGCACCGAGCCGTGCCATTTTTTCGCGCACACGTAATACAGAACAGCAGGCATCACCAGACCGATGATCCAGGAGATGTCCACATCACCGAGGGCGGCCACCAGCGGGCCGGTGTAGAACTTGGTGGAGATGAACGGCAGCTGCACCAGCACACCGAACACATAGACGCTGATTCCGAGCAGGTTCCAGCGGCCATAGCGACCGTTCGGATCGGCCAGCGCCGGTACGTCATAGCGCTCGCGGGTGATGCAGTAGTAATCCACCAGGTTGATCGCGCTCCATGGCGTGAAGAACGCCAGCAGGAACAGGATGAAGGACTTGAACGCACCGAGGAACGAGTGCTGGCCGAGCAACGCGATCAGGGTCGCCGCACTGACGATCACCAGCACGAACACCAGACGCTGCAGGCGCGACACCGTCAGGTGCCCACGAAAACCGCTGATGATGGTGGCGATGCACATGAAGCTGCCGTAGGAGTTCAGCGTCGAGATGGTCACCTTGCCGAAGGCGATGCTGAAGTACAGCAGCGCAGCGGTGGCACCGGTGCCGCCCAGCCCTACGATGTAAGCCACTTCATGCCCGGCGAACTGACCGTTGGCCGAAGCCGCCGCGAACACGCCAAGGACCATCGCCACCTGAGCACCGATAACCGAACCTGCGCCAGCGGCAAAGAAGGTTTTCACCGAAGAAATCTTGCTCGGCAGGTAGCGCGAATAGTCCGCCACATACGGGCCGAACGCGATCTGCCAGGATGCCGCGAGCGACACGGCCAGCAGGAAGCTGCTCCAGCTGAAGTGTCGGATCTGCAACAGCGCGCCCACATCAACCTGGCTCAGCAGACGGCTGAACAGATAAACGAAGGCAATCACACCGATCACACTGGCGATTCGGCCGATCCAGTGGATCACCCGATAACCGAGCACCGTGACCACCACAATGACACTGGCAAACAGCAGGATGCCGACGGTGTCGCTGACGCCGAACAGCTGACCCAGCGCCTGGCCGGACAATACGGTGCCGGTGGCGGTGAAGCCCAGGTACATCAGGCACACCAGCACGATCGGAATCGCCGCACCATATACGCCAAACTGCACCCGGCTGGAGATCATCTGCGGCAGGCCGAGCTTCGGCCCTTGCGCCGCATGCAGCGCCATCACGCCACCGCCCAGCAGTTGACCGATCAACAGACCGATCAACGACCAGAACACGTCACCGCCCAGCACCACGGCCAACGCCCCGGTGACAATCGCGGTGATTTGCAGGTTCGCACCCATCCACAGGGTGAACTGGCTAAACAGACGACCGTGTCTTTCCGCTTCCGGGATGTAGTCGATCGAACGCCTTTCGATCAACGGTTTGTTGCCTGCACGATCGGGAGTTACAGCCATGATTCAACCTCTGTGGATTGTTATTCGAGTTCACTGAGCGTTTTTGTGGCTGCTTTGGGTGGGAGCGGGCTTGCTCGCGAAGGCGTCGGCACATTCGAAACATGTGCTGACTGATCCAACGCATTCGTGAGCAAGCCCACTCCCACCCAAAGCATTCCCCACAGTTTTTGCGTTTATTTACCGGTAATCATTGGCAGGTTCAGGCCCTGCTCCTTGGCGCAGTCGATGGCGATCTGGTAACCGGCATCGGCGTGGCGCATGACGCCGGTAGCCGGGTCGTTGTGCAGTACGCGAGCAATGCGCTCGGCCGCTTCGTCAGTACCGTCGCAGACAATCACCATGCCCGAGTGTTGCGAGAAGCCCATGCCCACGCCACCGCCGTGGTGCAGCGAGACCCAGGTCGCGCCGCTCGCGGTGTTCAGCAGAGCGTTGAGCAGTGGCCAGTCGGACACAGCGTCGGAACCGTCCTGCATCGATTCGGTTTCACGGTTGGGGCTGGCGACCGAGCCGGAGTCGAGGTGGTCGCGACCGATCACGATCGGCGCCGACAATTCGCCACTACGCACCATTTCGTTGAACGCCAGGCCGAGCTTGGCGCGCTGGCCCAGGCCGACCCAGCAGATACGCGCCGGCAGACCCTGGAAGCTGATGCGCTCGCGGGCCATGTCCAGCCAGTTGTGCAGGTGCGCGTCGTCCGGGATCAGCTCTTTGACTTTGGCGTCGGTCTTGTAGATGTCTTGCGGGTCACCCGACAGTGCCGCCCAGCGGAACGGGCCGATGCCACGGCAGAACAGTGGGCGGATGTAGGCCGGTACGAAGCCCGGGAAGTCGAACGCGTTTTCGACGCCTTCTTCCTGCGCCATCTGACGGATGTTGTTGCCGTAGTCGAAGGTCGGAATGCCTTGTTTCTGGAACGCCAGCATGGCGTTGACGTGCACCGCCATCGACTGCTTGGCGGCTTTGATCACGGCGGCCGGTTCGGTCTTGGCGCGGGCGCGGTACTCGTCCCAGGTCCAGCCGGCTGGCAGGTAGCCGTTGAGTGGGTCGTGGGCGCTGGTCTGGTCGGTGACCATGTCCGGGCGCACGCCACGCTTGACCAGTTCCGGGAGGATTTCTGCGGCGTTACCCAGCAGGGCGATGGAGATTGCCTTGCCTTCTTTCGTGTATTTGGCGATGCGTGCCAGGGCGTCGTCGAGGTCTTTGGCTTGCTCATCGACGTAGCGACTTTTCAGGCGGAAATCGATGCTCACCTGTTGGCATTCGATGTTCAGCGAGCAAGCGCCAGCCAGGGTGGCGGCCAGTGGCTGAGCACCGCCCATGCCGCCGAGGCCGGCAGTCAGCACCCACTTGCCAGTGAGGTTGTCGTTGTAGTGTTGGCGACCGGCTTCGACGAAGGTTTCGTAGGTGCCCTGAACGATGCCCTGGCTGCCGATGTAGATCCAGCTGCCAGCGGTCATCTGGCCGTACATGGCCAGGCCTTTGGCGTCGAGTTCGTTGAAGTGCTCCCAACTCGCCCAGTGTGGCACCAGGTTGGAGTTGGCGATCAGCACACGTGGGGCGTTGGCGTGAGTCTTGAACACGCCGACCGGCTTGCCGGATTGCACCAGCAGGGTCTCGTCGTCATTCAGGTTGGTCAGGCTCTCGACGATCTTGTCGTAGCATTCCCAGTTACGCGCGGCGCGACCGATACCACCGTAGACCACCAGTTCTTTCGGGTTCTCGGCGACTTCCGGGTCGAGGTTGTTCATCAGCATGCGCAGCGGCGCTTCGGTCAGCCAGCTCTTGGCGGTCAGCGTGTTGCCGCGGGCAGCGCGGATCTCGACGTCACGATACTTCGTAGGTTTCTGGGTATTGTCAGTCACGAAAAAGACTCCTCAGCGATCAATTCAAACCAACCCTGGTGGTGGGCAAGCGGCTTGTGCGCCTCTTGGCGCGACAAGCGAATCAGTGGACGTAATGCGGCGTTTCTTTCGACTCGTATGCATACGTCTTTACTTGTACATACAAGCATATGCAATCGAGCGGCCAACTTGCCGAGAAGTCCTCCAACAAGAACTGCTGACAGGGCTGGAGAGCGCCAAAATCAAGGGTTCCGGGGTGCTTGAATTTTTACGCTGGGATTTTTTTCGAGAAGTCGAAGACTGTTACATGAGCGTGGCTTTGCGCCGCGCTGGGGTGTTTGGTAACAAACCGTGGGGGGGGAAGCTGCAACCTGGAGTTCCAATGGGTCTCCAGGTTGTGCGCTTTTATTGCGGGTTATCCCTGTGGATAACTTATTCCACCGTCACCGACTTCGCCAGGTTGCGCGGCTGGTCGACGTCGGTGCCCTTGAGCACGGCGACGTAGTACGACAGCAATTGCAGCGGAATGGTGTAGAGGATCGGCGAGAGGATGTCGTGGATGTGCGGCATCTGCACCACGTGGGTGCCTTCGCCGTTGGTCATCCCGGCTTTCTCGTCGGCGAACACGATCAGTTCACCGCCACGGGCGCGGACTTCCTGCAGGTTGGACTTGAGCTTCTCCAGCAGTTCGTTGTTCGGCGCAACGGTCACCACCGGCATGTCGTTATCCACAAGCGCCAACGGACCGTGTTTCAGCTCGCCAGCCGGATAGGCTTCGGCGTGGATGTAAGAGATTTCCTTGAGCTTCAAGGCCCCTTCCATCGCCACCGGGAATTGCGCGCCACGGCCGAGGAACAGGGTGTGGTTCTTCTCGGCGAACAGTTCGGCGATTTTTTCCACCGTGCTGTCCATCGCAAGCGCTTCGCCCAGACGGGTCGGCAGGCGACGCAGTTCTTCCACCAGTGTGGCTTCGACATCTTTACCCAATGTGCCGCGCACCTGACCCAGGGACAGGGTCAGCAGCAACAGACCGACCAGTTGCGTGGTAAAGGCTTTGGTCGACGCCACACCGATTTCGCGGCCGGCCTGGGTCAGCAGGGTCAGGTCGGATTCACGCACCAACGAGCTGATGCCGACGTTGCAGATCGCCAGGCTGGCGAGGAAGCCCAGTTCCTTGGCATTGCGCAGCGCGGCCAGGGTGTCGGCGGTTTCGCCGGACTGGGAGATGGTGACGAACAGCGTGTCCGGTTGCACCACCACCTTGCGGTAGCGGAATTCGCTGGCCACTTCGACCTGGCACGGAATACCGGCCAGTTCTTCGAGCCAGTAACGCGCGACCATGCCGGCGTGGTAGCTGGTGCCGCAGGCGACGATCTGCACGTTGCGCACTTTGGCGAACAGTTCGGCAGCTTGCGGGCCGAATGCCTGGACCAGCACCTGGTTCGGGCTCAGACGACCTTCGAGGGTGCGTTGCACAACGGACGGTTGCTCATGGATTTCCTTGAGCATGTAGTGGCGGAACTCACCTTTGTCGGCGGCCTCGGCGCCATCACTGTATTGCACGGTCTGACGCTCGACGACATTACCGTTCACATCCCAGATCTGCACGCTGTCACGACGGATTTCGGCGATATCGCCTTCTTCCAGGTACATGAAGCGGTCGGTGACCTGACGCAGCGCCAATTGGTCGGACGCGAGGAAGTTCTCGCCCAGACCCAGGCCGATCACCAATGGGCTGCCACTGCGCGCGGCAACCAGACGATCCGGCTGTTGTGCATTGATCACGGCCAGACCGTAGGCACCGTGCAATTCCTTGACGGTCGCCTTGAGCGCAACTGTCAGGTCAGGCTGATCCTTGAGTTTGTGGTTCAGCAGGTGTGCGATGACTTCGGTGTCGGTGTCCGAGGTGAACACGTAACCCAGCGCCTTGAGTTGCTCACGCAGGGCTTCGTGGTTCTCGATGATGCCGTTGTGCACCACGGCAATATCGCCGGAGAAATGCGGGTGCGCGTTACGTTCGCAAGGTGCGCCGTGGGTCGCCCAACGGGTGTGCGCAATACCGAGACGACCCACAAGCGGATGTTCAGCCAGCGCCGCTTCCAGCTCACTGACCTTGCCCGGGCGACGCATGCGCTCGAGCTTTTCGTCGTTGGTGAAAACCGCCACACCGGCACTGTCATAGCCGCGGTATTCAAGGCGCTTCAGGCCTTCGAGCAAGATGGCGGTGATATTACGTTCAGCAACTGCGCCGACAATTCCACACATGCTTATTTCTCCTGACTGACAGCCGCGCAAATCACGGTGATACCGCGGGCCTGAATCTGATCGCGTGCATCGTTGGGCAGGCGATCATCGGTAATTAGGGTATGGACGCTGCTCCATGGCAGCTCCAGGTTGGGAATTTTGCGGCCAATCTTGTCGGCCTCGACCATCACGATGACTTCCCTCGCGACGTCGGCCATCACCCGGCTCAGGCCGAGCAATTCGTTGAACGTGGTGGTCCCGCGCACCAGATCGATGCCGTCGGCGCCGATAAACAACTGGTCGAAGTCGTAAGAGCGTAGTACTTGCTCGGCCACCTGGCCCTGAAAGGACTCCGAATGCGGATCCCAGGTGCCGCCGGTCATCAACAGCACCGGCTCGTGTTCGAGCTCGCTCAAGGAGTTGGCAACATGCAGGGAGTTGGTCATGACCACCAGACCCGGCTGCTGGCCAAGCTCGGGGATCATCGCTGCGGTGGTGCTGCCGCTGTCGATGATGATCCGGGCGTGCTCGCGAATGCGTTTCACCGCCGCGCGGGCAATCGCCTGTTTGTATTTCGAAACGCTTTGGCCGGGTTCAGCCACCAATTCCTGCGGCATAGTGATCGCCCCGCCGTAACGGCGCAGCAACAGGCCATGGCTTTCCAGCGCCGCAAGGTCCTTGCGGATCGTAACTTCCGAGGTTTCGAAGCGCTTGGCCAATTCATCGACACTGACTTCGCCCTGCTCATTGAGCAAGGCGAGAATGTTGTGCCGGCGCTGGGGAGTGTTGCGTTTCGACATGGCGACTTAAGTTTCGATTCGAAAGATAACGGAAGCAATCAAAACCTATCGACCATAAATCGTCAAGCGCGATGCAGAGTTTTTTGAGAACGACACGAACAAAAATGTGGTAGCGGGCTTGCTCGCGAAGGCGTCGTGTCAGTCAACATCAACGTTGAATGCTCTAACGCTTTCGCGAGCAAGCCCGCTCCCACATTGGATTTGCGTGGCTAAGTCAGGCTGTGGATAACTCAGCCCTTTTTGATTTTCACCGGACGCTTCCAGCCATCGATATTCTTCTGCCGCGCCCGACCCACGGCCAACTGCGCGTTATCCACATTTTGCGTGATGGTCGAGCCGGCTGCCGTGGTAGCACCCGAAGAGATATCCACAGGCGCTACCAACGAGTTGTTGGAACCGATGAATACATCTTCACCCAGCACGGTTTTCCACTTGTTGGCGCCATCGTAGTTGCAGGTGATGGTGCCAGCGCCGATGTTGGTGCGCGCACCGATTTCGGCGTCGCCCAGATAAGTCAGGTGTCCAGCTTTGGCACCCTCGCCCATCCGCGCGTTTTTCAGTTCGACGAAGTTACCCACATGTGCGCGCGCTTCAAGCACGGTGCCCGGACGCAGACGGGCGAACGGACCGGCATCGCTGCCCTCACCAAGAATCGCGCCTTCAATGTGGCTGTTGGCCTTGATCACCACACCTTTGCGCAGGGTGCTGTCCTTGATTACGCAGTTCGGACCGATCACCACGTCGTCTTCGATAACGACGTTGCCTTCGAGGATCACGTTGACGTCGATCAGCACGTCGCGACCAACGGTCACTTCGCCGCGCACATCGAAACGCGCCGGGTCACGCAGGGTCACGCCTTGCGCCATCAGTCGGCGACCGGCGCGCAACTGGTAATGACGCTCCAGCTCCGACAGTTGCTTGCGGTCGTTGGCGCCCTGCACTTCCATCGGGTCATGCGGTTGTTCGGTAGCCACCACCAAGCCGTCATTGACCGCCATTTCAATCACGTCGGTCAGGTAGTACTCGCCCTGTGCGTTGTTGTTCGACAGGCGGCTCATCCAGTCGGCCAGATGATTGGCCGGGACGGCGAGGATACCGGTGTTGCCTTCGGTGATTGCGCGCTGGGCTTCGCTGGCGTCCTTGTGCTCGACAATCGCGGCAACCTTGCCGTCGGCGTCGCGCACGATGCGGCCGTAACCGGTCGGGTCTTGCAGCTCAACGGTCAGCAGCCCCATCTGTCCCGGTACGACATGCTTGAGCAGACGTTGCAGGGTTTCGACTTCGATCAGCGGCACGTCACCGTAGAGAATCAAGACCGTGTCGGCGGTGATGAACGGAACAGCCTGGGCGGTGGCATGACCTGTGCCCAGTTGCTTGTCTTGCAATACAAAATTCAGATCATCAGCGGCCAGACGCTCACGCACCACATCGGCACCATGGCCGATGACCACATGGATGCGCTGCGGATCAAGTTGCCGCGCGCTGTGGATAACATGACCAAGCATTGAATTGCCGGCAACCGGGTGCAACACCTTCGGCAGCGCCGAACGCATACGGGTGCCTTGACCGGCCGCGAGAATAACGATTTCGAGAGACATGACTGGCTACCAATCCTGGGTGGTCAGCAACTGCGACCAGGTTGTAAAAATCGGAAAAGAAAAAAGGGTAGCCGAGGCTACCCTTTTTTATCAATCGCACAACAAGTGGCTGACGGATTAACCGCCAAACTTCTTGCGGATCTGCTGGACGGTGCGCAGCTGAGCTGCAGCCTCGGCCAGACGTGCGGACGCAGCTCCGTAGTCGAAATCTGCGCTCTTTTCGTGCAAAGCAGCCTCGGCAGCCTTGAGAGCTGCTTGAGCCTGAGCTTCATCCAGGTCGGCGGCACGTTGCACAGTGTCGGCAAGAACCTTGACCATGTTCGGCTGAACCTCGAGGAAACCACCGGAGATGTAGAACACCTCGGCTTCCCCGCCTTGCTTGATCAGGCGGATCGGACCTGGCTTCAGATTAGTGATCAGCGGCGCGTGACCCAGAGCGATACCAAGATCACCCAGTGCACCGTGCGCAATCACCATCTCGACCAGGCCGGAAAAGATTTCCCCTTCCGCGCTGACGATATCGCAATGGACTGTCATAGCCATCTGATTGCCTCAACCTAAATTAGCGCCCGTTGCCGGGCGCCGGGATTACAGTTTCTTGGCTTTCTCGATCGCTTCTTCGATGCCGCCAACCATGTAGAACGCTTGTTCTGGCAGGTGGTCGTAGTCACCGTTGAGGATGCCTTTGAAGCCAGCAATGGTGTCTTTCAGGGAAACGTATTTACCCGAAGCACCGGTGAAGACTTCAGCCACGAAGAACGGCTGCGACAAGAAGCGCTGGATCTTACGAGCACGGTTTACCAACTGCTTGTCGGCTTCCGACAGCTCGTCCATACCCAGGATCGCGATGATGTCCTTCAGCTCTTTGTAACGTTGCAGAACGTACTGAACGCCGCGAGCGGTGTCGTAGTGGTCCTGGCCAATTACGTTCGGGTCCAGCTGGCGCGAAGTCGAATCCAGTGGATCTACCGCTGGGTAGATACCCAGGGAAGCGATGTCACGGGACAGAACGACGGTGGCGTCCAAGTGGGCGAAGGTGGTCGCTGGCGACGGGTCGGTCAAGTCGTCCGCAGGTACGTATACCGCCTGGATCGATGTGATCGAACCTTCCTTGGTCGAAGTGATACGTTCTTGCAGAACGCCCATCTCTTCAGCCAGGGTCGGCTGGTAACCTACTGCCGAAGGCATACGGCCCAGCAGTGCGGATACTTCAGTACCGGCCAGGGTGTAACGATAGATGTTGTCGACGAACAGCAGAACGTCGTTACCTTCGTCACGGAACTTCTCGGCCATGGTCAGGCCGGTCAGTGCTACGCGCAGACGGTTACCCGGCGGCTCGTTCATCTGACCGTAAACCAGTGCCACTTTGTCCAGAACGTTGGAGTCCTTCATCTCGTGGTAGAAGTCGTTACCCTCACGAGTACGCTCACCCACACCGGCGAACACGGAATAACCGCTGTGCTCGATGGCGATGTTACGGATCAGTTCCATCATGTTTACGGTTTTGCCTACACCGGCACCACCGAACAGACCGACTTTACCGCCTTTGGCAAACGGGCAAACCAGGTCGATAACCTTGATGCCGGTTTCCAGCAGGTCGTTGCCGCCTGCCTGTTCAGCGAACGAAGGCGCTGGACGGTGAATGCCCCAACGCTCTTCGGTGTCGATCGGGCCAGCTTCGTCGATCGGGTTACCGAGGACGTCCATGATCCGGCCCAGGGTCGCTTTACCGACCGGTACGGAGATGGCTGCGCCAGAATCGGTAACTTCCAGACCGCGCTTCAAGCCCTCGGTGGAACCCATCGCAATGGTACGAACCACGCCGTCGCCCAGCTGCTGCTGAACTTCCAGAGTGGTGCCGGCATCGCTTTTAACTTTCAAAGCGTTGTAGATGCTCGGTACGCTGTCGCGTGGAAATTCCACGTCGATAACGGCGCCGATGATTTGAACGATACGTCCGCTACTCATAGCTGGATCCTCTGAATATTTGAACCGTTAAACCGCGGCAGCGCCGCCGACGATTTCCGAGATCTCTTGGGTGATCGCAGCCTGACGCGCCTTGTTGTAGATCAGCTGCAAATCGCTGATCAAATCACCGGCGTTGTCGGTAGCGTTCTTCATCGCGATCATCCGCGCAGCTTGTTCAGCCGCGTTGTTCTCGACCACCGCCTGGTAGACCTGCGACTCAACGTAGCGGACCATCAAGCCGTCAAGCAGCTCTTTGGCATCCGGTTCGTAGAGATAGTCCCAGTGGTGCTTGAGATCCTGATCCGGGGTGGCCACCAGTGGAATCAACTGCTCCACGGTAGGCTGTTGCGTCATGGTGTTGATGAACTTGTTGGACACCACGGACAGGCGGTCAATACGGCCATCCAGGTAGGCATCCAGCATCACCTTGACGCTGCCGATCAGATCATTGATCGACGGCTCTTCACCCAGGTGGCTGATAGCTGCAACGACGTTACCGCCGAAGTTGCGGAAAAAGGCCGCACCCTTGCTACCAACGACACACAGATCAATCTCGACGCCGTTTTCGCGGTTTACCGCCATGTCCTTGACCAGGGCCTTGAACAGGTTGGTATTCAAGCCGCCGCACAGACCACGGTCACTGCTCACAACGACATAACCAACACGCTTGATAGCGCGGTCGATCATGAACGGGTGGCGGTATTCCGGGTTGGCGTTGGCCAGATGCCCAATAACCTGGCGGATACGCTCCGCATAAGGACGGCTAGCAGCCATGCGCATTTGTGCCTTGCGCATTTTGCTGACCGCCACTTTTTCCATGGCGCTGGTAATCTTTTGCGTGCTTTTGATGCTCGCAATCTTACTGCGAATCTCTTTTGCGCCTGCCATGTAACACCTATCAGGTTAGCAAGCGGGAGCCTCGCGGCTCCCGCTGCGGCTTACCAGGTTTGGGTGGCCTTGAACTTCTCGATACCGGCTTTCATGCCAGCGTCGATTTCGTCATTGAAGTCACCTTTAACGTTGATCTTGGCCATCAAATCGGCGTGATCGCGGTTGAAGAAAGCAATCAGCGCTTGTTCGAAGCTGCCGATCTTGGCGATTTCAATGTCAGTCAGGAACCCACGCTCAGCGGCATACAGCGACAGCGCCATGTCAGCGATCGACATCGGTGCGTATTGCTTCTGCTTCATCAGCTCGGTAACGCGCTGACCATGCTCAAGTTGCTTACGGGTCGCTTCGTCCAGGTCAGAAGCGAACTGGGCGAATGCCGCCAGTTCACGGTACTGAGCCAGAGCGGTACGGATACCACCGGACAGCTTCTTGATGATCTTGGTCTGAGCGGCACCACCCACACGGGATACCGAAACACCGGCGTTCACTGCAGGGCGGATGCCCGAGTTGAACATGGCCGATTCCAGGAAGATCTGACCGTCGGTGATGGAAATCACGTTGGTCGGAACGAACGCGGAAACGTCGCCAGCCTGGGTTTCGATGATCGGCAGTGCGGTCAGGGAACCGGTTTTGCCGGTCACTGCGCCGTTGGTGAACTTCTCTACGTACTCTTCCGAAACGCGGGATGCGCGCTCCAGCAGACGGGAGTGGAGATAGAACACGTCGCCTGGGTAAGCTTCACGGCCTGGTGGACGGCGCAGCAGCAGGGAAATCTGGCGGTAAGCCACTGCTTGCTTGGACAGATCGTCATAAACGATCAGCGCGTCTTCACCGCGGTCGCGGAAAAATTCACCCATGGTGCAACCGGAGTACGGTGCCAGGAATTGCAGCGCAGGAGATTCCGAGGCACTGGCAGCCACGATGATCGTGTTGGCCAGGGCGCCGTTTTCTTCCAGCTTGCGAACCACGTTGGCGATGGTCGATTGTTTCTGACCGATTGCTACGTAGACGCAGAAAATGCCGCTGTCTTTCTGGTTGATGATCGCGTCGATCGCCAGAGCGGTTTTACCGATCTGACGGTCACCGATGATCAGCTCACGCTGGCCACGGCCGACAGGGATCATGGCATCGACAGCCTTGTAGCCAGTCTGTACAGGCTGGTCTACCGACTTACGCCAGATCACGCCCGGTGCAACTTTCTCGACCGCGTCGGTCTCGGTGTTGCCCAGTGGACCTTTGCCGTCAACAGGGTTACCCAGTGCGTCGACTACGCGACCCAGCAGTTCCTTACCCACCGGAACTTCGAGGATGCGGCCAGTGCACTTGGCGCTCATGCCTTCAGCCAGAGACTGGTAAGCGCCGAGTACAACGGCACCTACGGAGTCTTGCTCCAGGTTGAGGGCCATACCGTAGACGCCGCCCGGAAACTCGATCATCTCGCCGTACATTACGTCGGCCAGACCGTGAATCCGCACGATGCCGTCAGATACGCTGACGACAGTGCCTTCGTTACGGGCTTGGGAGGTCACATCGAGCTTGTCGATGCGGCCCTTGATAATTTCACTTATTTCGGAAGGATTGAGTTGCTGCATTGCTCTGCTGCCCCTTCAAACTCAAGATTTCAATGCTTCGGCAAGTTTCGCGATTTTGCCGCGAATCGAGCCATCGATAACCAGGTCGCCGGCGCGGATAACGACACCACCTATAAGGGCAGCATCCTCCGCAACTTGCAGGCGCACTTCCCGGTTGAGTCGTGCACTGAGAACCTTGGCGAGTTTGTCTTGCTGTTCTTGGTTCAATGCAAATGCACTGGTCACTTCAACGTCTACCGACTTCTCTTGTTCGGCCTTGTACAGGTCGAAAAGAGCGGCAATCTCCGGCAGAAGCGGGAGACGGTCGTTTTCGGCAACGACATTGATGAAGTTCTGTGCCTTGGCATCAAACTTGTCGCCGCACACGTCAATAAACGTGGCGGCCTTTTCTGCGCTCGTCAGTCGCGGGGCCTTGAGCACGCGCTGCATGGTGTCATCTTGTGACACCGCTGCAGCCAGGCCGAGCATGGCTGACCAATTGGCCAGTTGCTGGTGGGCCTGAGCGTGCTCGAAGGCCGCCTTAGCGTAAGGTCGGGCCAACGTGGTCAGTTCTGCCATGATCGCCCTCGCTTAGATTTCAGCAGCCAGTTGGTTAACCAGCTCTGCGTGCGCGTTTTGATCGATTGTGGCACCCAGGATCTTCTCGGCGCCGCCGACAGCCAGCAAACCCACTTGGGCGCGCAGCTTGTCTTTGACACTGTTCAGTTCCTGTTCGATCTCGGCTTGAGCCTGAACCTTCACACGGTCAGCGTCGACACGGGCCTTTTCAACGGCCTCTTCGACAATCTGGTTACCGCGTTTCTTGGCTTGCTCGATGATTTCAGCTGCCTGAGCTTTCGCTTCGCGCAGTTGCTGACCCGCTTTCTCTTGGGCCAACTCCAGGTCGCGAGCTGCACGGCTGGCAGCGTCCAGACCATCAGCGATCTTCTTTTGACGTTCGTGCAGAGCAGCGATGACCGGAGGCCATACGAACTTCATGCAGAACAGTACAAAAATCAGGAACGCAACGGACTGGCCAATCAGGGTCGCATTAATGTTCACGCCAACACCTCGCAGTTACGTTGTCCATCACATCAAATTACTCGGAAGAATCCGGGTAATTAGCCAGCGATCTGACCAACGAACGGGTTCGCAAAGGTGAAGAACAGAGCGATACCAACACCGATCATGGTTACGGCGTCGAGCAGACCGGCAACGATGAACATTTTAACTTGCAGCATTGGAACCATTTCTGGCTGACGCGCTGCGCCTTCCAGGAACTTGCCGCCCAGCAGGCCGAAACCAATTGCGGTACCCAGTGCGCCCAGGCCGATCAACAGTGCAACAGCGATAGCGGTTAGACCAACTACAGTTTCCATCTTTCCTCCCGACTTTTACGTCGTATGGTTTAGGTTTTTTAGATTAAAGCGGTAAAACAAATCGTTTCAGAGGCCCGGTTAAGAGCCCCCTCCCGTTTAACCGGGAGGGACATCAGACTAGTCGAGACTGGTCTTAATGGTTTTCTTCGTGCGCCATCGACAGGTAGACGATGGTCAGCATCATGAAGATGAACGCCTGCAGGGTGATGATCAGGATGTGGAACACCGCCCACGCCCACTGCAGAACAACGCCCAGGCCGCTCAGCCAGAGCAGGCCGCTGCCGAACATCACAGCGATCAGAATGAACACCAGCTCGCCGGCATACATGTTGCCGAACAGACGCAGAGCCAGGGAGATCGGCTTGGCGATCAGGGTCACGAATTCCAGCAGGAAGTTCACCGGGATCAGCAGGGCTTGTACGAAGATGTTCTTGCTGCCGAACGGGTGCAGGGTCAGTTCGCCGATGAAGCCGCCGAGGCCCTTGACCTTGATGCTATAGAAAATGATCAGTGCGAAAACCGAGAACGCCATGCCCAGGGTCGCGTTCGGGTCGGTAGTCGACACGGCACGGAACGGGATGTGGTGGTCGCCGGTGATCAGGATGGCCAGCTGAGGAATCCAGTCGACCGGTACCAGGTCGACGGCGTTCATCAGGAACACCCAGACGAAGATGGTCAGTGCCAGCGGTGCAATCACCGGGCTACGGCCATGGAAGCTGTCTTTCACGCTGCCATCGACGAATTCGACCAATACTTCAACGAAGTTCTGCAGGGCACCCGGTTGACCGGAAGTCGCCTTCTTTGCCGCCATGCGGAAAAGGAAAACGAAAATCAGGCCCAGTGCGACCGACCAGCCGAGGGTATCGACGTGGAAAGCCCAGAAGCCCATTTCTTTGGCTTCTGCTGCGGAATGGGCAAAGCCCCAGCCGCCGTTAGGTAGCTGACCGAAGGTCAGGTTCTGCAAGTGGTGCTGGATATAGCCCGAAGCGGTTGTTTCTGCCATGGTTGCCTCAAACGCCCTAAGGTCTCGAAAGTCTTGTTCTCATCAGCAGGGGAGCGAACCAGCTGACCGACTGAGTCAGCACGAAAGCGCCGAATACTGCGATCGGCGCCAATGGCTTCACACCTGCAAACACCAGTGCAAACAGCACTGCCGTCAAAATCAGTTTGCCTGCCTCGCCGGCATAAAATGACCGGACGATGGACTGGGCTGCTCGGGCGCCGGAAAACCGAAATGCCTTGTGAGCGAAATAAACATTGGGCAGCAAGGCTATCAGGCCTCCGCAAAGTCCCGAGTATCCGGCAACGACTCCATGCCATTGCCAGAGCGCCAAAGCAGCAATGAGCAAAATGACAAATTGAGCCATCAACACCGGAAAAACCGCCAGGCGATGGAACGGCAGGCGGTTTGGCTTGCGGGTTTCCATCACGATTGCTCTCCAATGGTCGGCTGCCGAAATTCAATAACTTGGCATAATTTGTGCCGACAAAATGCGCGCAGAGTATAGGGGCGGTTCTGCCCCTATTCAACTGTCAGGTAGTGATTTCCGACTGCGCGCTACATGAGGAAATGTTTCAGCGGATGTGCGCGAGCACACCTTGAAGCTCATCGAGGGAGTTGTAACCGATGACCAACTGACCCTTTCCCTTCTTGCCGTGGCGAATCTGCACCGCAGAGCCTAGGCGCTCGGCCAGACGCTGTTCGAGACGAGCGATGTCCGGGTCGGGTTTGGCCGCTTCCACAGGCTCCGGTTTGCCACTCAACCACTGGCGAACCAGTGCTTCAGTCTGGCGCACGGTCAGGCCGCGTGCGACAACATGTCGCGCCCCTTCCACCTGCTGATTGTCCGGCAAGCCGAGCAAAGCACGGGCATGACCCATTTCCAGGTCGCCATGGGACAGCATGGTCTTGATGACTTCAGGCAGTGCAATGAGCCGTAACAGGTTAGCCACAGTGACGCGGGACTTACCCACAGCCTCGGCAACCTGTTGCTGAGTGAGCTGAAATTCCTGCTGCAGACGCTGCAGGGCGACCGCTTCTTCGATCGGGTTCAGGTCTTCACGCTGGATGTTCTCGATCAGCGCAATGGCGATCGCGGTTTCATCCGGTACATCGCGGACCATGGCCGGAATGGTTTCCTGCCCGGCCTGCTGACTCGCGCGCCAGCGGCGTTCACCGGCAATGATCTCAAAACGGCCACCGCCAATCGGGCGAACCACAATCGGCTGCATCACGCCTTGTGCCTTGATCGACTGCGCCAGCTCTTCGAGCGCCTGCGGGTCCATGTCGCGACGTGGCTGGTATTTGCCACGCTGCAGCAGGTCCAGCGGCAGGGGTTGCAGTTCACGGGTATCCGCCTGCGCGGCCTGTTCTTCCAGTGCGCTGACAGTCGGACCACTCAGCAGTGCATCCAGTCCACGTCCGAGACCTCGTTTCTTGACGGCCATGGGGATTCCTTAAGTTGGCTGAGCAGCGGCGATGCGTGAATTTTTGCGCTGACGGCGAACCATCTCGCCCGCCAGGGCCAGGTAGGCCAGCGCGCCGCGCGATTGCTTGTCGTAGGCCAGTGCCGGCATCCCGTAGCTCGGCGCTTCGGCCAGGCGGATGTTGCGCGGGATCACTGTGTCGTAGAGCTGCTCGCCGAAGTGCTCCTTGAGCTGCGCCGAAACATCGTTCATCAGACTCAGGCGCGGGTCGTACATGGTGCGCAGCAAACCTTCGACCTTCAGGTTCGGGTTCAGCAGTTCAGCGATGCGCTTGATGTTATCCACAAGGTCGCTCAAGCCTTCGAGCGCAAAGTATTCGCACTGCATGGGGATAATCACCCCGTCAGCGGCGACCAGTGCGTTGAGCGTGAGCATCGACAGCGACGGCGGGCAGTCGATCAGAATGTAATCGTAGTTCTCACGGATCGGCGCCAGCGCGCTGCGCAGACGGCTTTCCTTCATCTGCATTTCCAGCAGGACCACTTCGGCTGCGGTCAGGTCGCGGTTGGCCGGCAGCAGTTGATAACCGCCGTGCTCGGAGTAGTGCATGGCCTGGGCCAGATCGCATTCGCCGATCAGCAGGTCGTAAACCGAGTTTTCCAGGCCGTGTTTATCCACACCGCTACCCATGGTGGCGTTGCCCTGTGGATCGAGATCGATCAACAGCACCCGGCGCTTGGTCGCGACCAGGGATGCTGCGAGGTTGATGCAGGTGGTGGTCTTGCCCACACCACCTTTCTGGTTCGCTATCGCGAATACCTTAGCCATTCTTGCTTGTGTTCCCAATCATGCCGTGCGGCGCAGTATCAGCAGATGGCGTTGGCCTTGGCAACCGGGTACGGCCAGGGCGTGTTCGCTATCGAGTTTGAAGTCTGCCGGCAATGCTACCAGCTCATCGGCCGGATGAACGCCCTTCATTGCCAGCCAGCGCGTATCGGCATCGCCGAGATGGCGAGTCCAGTTGGTGAAGTTCTCCATGCTGCTGAACGCCCGGGAAATGATCCCGTTGAACGGCTGTGCAGGCTGGAAAGCTTCGACGCGACTGTGGATAACTTGCAGGTTATCCAGTTTGAGTTCGAGTTTGACCTGGGTCAGGAAGCGGGTTTTCTTGCCGTTGCTGTCCAGACAGGTCACTTGCGAGTCCGGGTACAGGATCGCCAACGGGATCCCCGGCATACCGCCGCCGCTGCCGACGTCGAGCCAGCGGCCGTTTTCGATGAACGACATCACGCTCAGACTGTCGAGCAAGTGCCGCGAAACCATTTCGTCCGGATCACGCACAGCAGTCAGGTTGTAGGCCTGGTTCCATTTGATCAACAGGGCCAGGTAACCCAGCAGCAATTCGTGCTGGGCTTCAGTGAGATTGACACCGAGCTCGCGGGCTCCTGTGGATAACTCTTCGGCGTGTTGCGAAGTGACCTTAGAACTCAAGCGCTTTGCTCCAACTGACGGCCCGCGCCGCGTTTTTTCAAATGAATCATCAACAGCGAAATCGCTGCCGGGGTCACACCCGGGATCCGCGAAGCCTGGCCCAGCGTCTCCGGACGCGTCGCACCGAGCTTGCTCTGGATCTCCTTGGAGAGACCGGAAATGTTGGTGTAATCGATGTCCACAGGCAGTTTCGTGTCTTCACTGGCGCGCAGACGGGCGATTTCGTCCTGTTGACGGTCGATGTAACCGGCGTATTTGGTCTTGATTTCAACCTGCTCGGCGACCTGTGGATCTTCGGCGCCGTTGCCGGTCACTTCAACCAGACCAGCGTAGTCGATTTCCGGACGACTCAAGAGGTTGAGCAAGTTGTATTCGTGGGTCAGTGGCGTGCCGAATTTTTCGGCAATCGCATCGCCCTGCTGAGTATTTGGACGAACCCAAGTGCTTTTCAGGCGCTGCTCTTCCAGTTCGATGCTTTCGCGTTTCTTGCAGAACGCCGCCCAACGCGTGTCATCGACCAGGCCGAGCTCACGACCTTTTTCGGTCAGACGCAGGTCGGCGTTGTCCTCACGCAGGATCAGGCGGTACTCGGCACGGGAAGTGAACATGCGGTACGGCTCTTGGGTACCGAGGGTGATCAGATCATCGACCAACACGCCGATGTACGCTTCATCGCGACGCGGACACCAGGCATCTTTGCCCTTGGCGCGCAATGCAGCGTTGGCGCCAGCGAGCAAACCTTGGGCGCCAGCTTCTTCGTAACCGGTGGTGCCGTTGATCTGGCCGGCGAAAAACAAACCGCCAATCGCTTTGGTTTCCAGGCTGTACTTCAGGTCACGCGGATCGAAGTAGTCGTACTCGATCGCATAACCCGGACGCACGATGTGCGCATTCTCCATGCCACGGATCGATTGCACGATCTGCAATTGCACGTCGAACGGCAAGCTTGTGGATATCCCGTTCGGGTACAGCTCATGGGTGGTCAGACCTTCCGGTTCGATGAACACCTGATGGCTTTCCTTGTCGGCAAAGCGGTGGATCTTGTCTTCGATCGACGGGCAGTAACGCGGACCGATGCCCTCGATTTCGCCGGCGGCGGAGTACATCGGCGAACGATCGAGGTTCGCGGCAATGATTTCGTGAGTGCGGGCGTTGGTGTGGGTGATCCAGCAACTGACCTGCCGTGGATGCTGCTCTTTGTTACCCATGAACGACATCACCGGGATCGGCGTATCGCCTGGTTGCTCGGTCATCACCGAGAAATCCACAGACTTGCCGTCGATACGCGGCGGCGTACCGGTTTTCAGGCGACCGACACGCAGTGGCAATTCACGCAGGCGGTGAGCCAGTGCGATCGACGGTGGATCGCCGGCGCGACCGCCGGAAAAATTCTGCAAACCGATGTGGATAAGTCCGCCAAGGAACGTACCGGTAGTCAACACCACGGAATCAGCGAAGAACCGCAGGCCCATTTGCGTGACAACACCGCGCACTTGTTCCTGCTCAACGATCAGGTCATCAGCGGCTTGTTGAAATATCCACAGGTTCGGCTGGTTTTCCAGAATTTCGCGAACAGCGGCCTTGTACAGAATCCGGTCGGCTTGTGCACGAGTGGCACGCACGGCCGGGCCTTTGCGGCTGTTCAACACGCGAAACTGGATGCCGCCCAAATCGGTCGCCATGGCCATCGCGCCGCCGAGGGCGTCGATTTCCTTGACCAGATGGCTTTTGCCAATGCCACCGATGGCCGGGTTGCAACTCATGGCACCGAGGGTTTCCACGTTATGCGTCAGCAACAGGGTTTTTGCCCCCATACGTGCTGAGGCCAGTGCTGCCTCGGTACCGGCATGACCGCCGCCGATGACGATCACTTCAAAACGGGAAGGGAAATCCACCACGCACCTCGTGCCTGCTTAAGTAGGTAATTCAGGAATAGTTTGAGATCAGGTTTCTGGACCTGGTCGACAAGTATAGGGACTTCGCCCTTCCTAAAGAACCCTTTGCACAAAATTTAACCAGCTGTGGAGAACTCAAGGTTAAAAGAATAAAAAAGAGAGAAATTTATAAAACCTTTGTTTTTATGTTTATTTTTACTGACCGACATTTCTGTGGATAGATCTCTACAGGCCTTATTATTCAATATGTACAGCGTTTCAAAACCCTGTGACCAGGTGCCAATGAGGCCCTTGGATAACCGGTTTAAGCCTGTGGATGAATGGGGTGGTTATCCACAGGGGCAGTTATATCCAGTTTTGAAGCCCTGTTATCAACTGACCTCATTGGCAGTTATTCACAGGGCTTAATCCACAGAAAATGGCTGAATGGGGATGATGCGGGCACGAAAAATCCGCTCAGGGAGAGGGGATCTGCCCAGCACTGAAGGAAGGTGTGGAGAAAGAGAGGAGCAGACAGGCCGCGAACGGGCCTGTCTGTGTACAGCAGAAGACTATTTACCGATGCAGAAGCTGGAAAAGATCCGGCCGAGCAGGTCATCGGAACTGAATGCTCCGGTGATTTCCCCCAGGGACTGCTGCGCCTGACGCAAATCTTCAGCCAGCAGTTCACCTGCGCCTGCCAATGTCAGCTGCGCGCGCCCGTGTTCCAGCGCGGCACTGGCATGCCGCAGGGCCTCAAGATGCCGACGGCGGGCACTGAAGCTGCTTTCCGAGGTTTGTTCATAGCCCATGCAGGCCTTGAGGTGTTCACGCAGCAATTCCAGACCGTCACCGGCCGATTTGGCGCTCAGGCTGATGGTGACATGGCCATCCTCGCTGACTTCCAGGGCAATCGCTTCCCCGGTGAGGTCAGCCTTGTTGCGGATCAAGGTGACTTTGGCTGGATCCGGTCGGGTTTCGAGGAATTCCGGCCATAGCGCAAACGGATCTGCTGCTTCCGGAGCGGTCGCATCGACGACTAAGAGCACGCGATCCGCTTCAGTGATGGCTTTTAACGCGCGCTCAACGCCGATTTTTTCCACCTGATCGTCGGTATCGCGCAGACCAGCGGTATCCACTACGTGCAACGGCATGCCATCAATGTGGATATGTTCACGCAGGATGTCTCGCGTAGTACCTGCAATCTCAGTCACGATCGCTGCTTCGCGTCCGGCCAGGGCATTCAACAAGCTGGACTTGCCAGCATTCGGACGACCGGCTATCACCACGGTCATACCATCACGCAACAAGGCACCCTGCCCGGCTTCGCGAAGCACTGTGGACAGTTCATCGCGGACCTTGTCGAGCATGCTCAGCACATGGCCATCGGCAAGAAAGTCGATTTCCTCTTCCGGAAAGTCGATGGCGGCTTCGACGTAGATGCGCAGCGCGATCAATTGTTCGGTGAGGTTATGCACACGCAGGGAAAACGCACCTTGCAAGGAACGCAGGGCATTGCGTGCAGCCTGTGCAGAACTGGCTTCGATCAGATCGGCGATCGCCTCGGCCTGGGCCAGGTCGAGCTTGTCGTTGAGGAACGCACGTTCGCTGAATTCGCCCGGCCGCGCCAAGCGGCAGCCCAGTTCCAGACAACGTTTGAGCAGCATGTCCAGAACGATCGGGCCGCCGTGGCCCTGCAGTTCCAGTACGTCTTCGCCGGTGAACGAGTTCGGCCCAGGGAAATACAGGGCCAGGCCTTCGTCCAGCACCTGCTGATCATCACTGAAAAACGGACCGTAATGAGCGTATCGCGGTTTCAGTTCGCGGCCGCTGATGGCTTTGGCCGCAACACTGGCCAACGGCCCGGAAATACGGACGATGCCGACACCACCGCGACCTTGAGCGGTAGCGACGGCGGCGATGGTTTCACGAGGTGCGCTCATAAAACGGTATCCAGACAAAAGTGACAGATAGCAAAACGCCCCACTAGGGGGCGTTTTGAGTGGTGTTATCCACAGAGTAAGTTACGCCTCGGCTTTTTTCGTCGCCGCTTCGATCTTACGCGTGATGTACCACTGTTGGGCAATCGACAGGCAGTTGTTCACAACCCAGTACAGCACCAGACCCGCAGGGAACCACAGGAAGAAGAAGGTGAAGATGATTGGCATCATTTTCATGACCTTCGCCTGCATCGGATCCGGCGGAGTCGGGTTCAGACGCTGCTGGATGAACATGGTTGCGCCCATGATGATCGGCAGGATGAAGAACGGATCCTTGATCGACAGGTCGGTGATCCACAGCATGAATGGCGCCTGGCGCATTTCCACACTTTCCAGCAGAACCCAGTACAGCGAAAGGAAAACCGGCATCTGCACGAGGATCGGCAAGCAACCGCCCAGCGGATTGATCTTCTCTTTCTTGTACAGCTCCATCATGGCCTGCGACATTTTCTGCCGGTCATCGCCATGTTGCTCTTTCAATGCAGCCAGTTTCGGAGCAACGGCACGCATGCGCGCCATGGATTTGTAGCTGGCAGCCGACAACGGGAAGAAGATCCCTTTGATCAGCATGGTCAGGAAGATGATCGACCAGCCCCAGTTACCGACAATCGCGTGGATGTGTTGCAGCAACCAGAAGATCGGTTGAGCGATGAACCACAGAATGCCGTAGTCGACCGTCAGTTCCAGACCTGGGGACAACTCTTTCAGCACTGCCTGGCTTTTCGGGCCGGCGTACAGAATGGCGCTGGTTTCAACTTTTGCACCCGGTGCAGCGGTCAACGAAGGACCGGTGTAACCGATGATGTAGTTGCCTTTGCTGTCTTTACGCGTCTGAACGATGTTGTTTTCGCCTTTCGGCGCAACCCACGCAGTCACGAAGTAGTGTTGCAGCCAGGCTACCCAGCCACCGGTGACGGTTTCCTTGAGCTGACCTTTGTCCATGTCTTTCATGGACACTTTCTTGTACGGCTCGGAACTTGTCCACAGGGCGGCGCCCAGGTAAGTCGCGGTACCGGTAGCAGTGGTCGACGAAGGGTCGGCACTGGCGTCGCGCTTCAACTGAGCGAACATCGAACCGGACCAGGGCTGAGCGCTCTGGTTATCCACAAGGTAGGTCACGGTCACGTCATACAGGCCGCGTTTCAGGGTGAAACGCTTGATGTAGTTGACGCCGTCCTTGCTGAACTTCAGGTCGACGACCAGTTGGTCCTGACCGTCAGCCAGTTGATAACTTTTCTTCTCCGAGGCGTAAACCGGACGACCGGCCGGGCTAGCGTCCGGACCGTTGGTGCCGATCAGGCCGCTTTGTGCCAGATAAGTACGCTCGCCGCCGTTGTCGAACAGCTGGAACGGAACATCCGGACGGTCCTGACGACGTGGATACAGTGGCAAGGTCAGTTGCGCAACGTCACCGCCCTGTGGATCGATCGCGAGATCGAGCACGTCGGTTTTGACCTGGATCAGATCCTTGCTGGCAGCGACCGGAGTTTCCACAGGTGCGCTGGTATCGCTTGCGGCACGCGGAATATCGTCACTGGCGGAAGCGTTATTGCCAGGAACGGTGTCCGGCAAACCGGATGCAGTCGTACTGGAAGCAACATTCTGAGTCGGCAGGGCAGCCTGGCCATAGTCCTGGTTCCATTTAAGAACCATAACGTAGGACACGATTGCCAGGGCGACGATCAGGATCGTGCGTTTGATATCCATGATTACTCGGCCATCGAAGAAGAACGGGAGGTAGGGATAGGTGGAACCGGGTCATAACCACCGGGATTCCACGGATGACAGCGACCTAAACGACGAAAGGTCAGCCAGCCACCGCGCAGAAGGCCATGATTTTCGATGGCTTCTAACGCGTAGCAGGAACAACTGGGGTAGAAACGACAGTGATCAGCCATCAGGGGACTAATGGCATAGCGATAAAACTGGATCGGAACGAGGGCCAGTTTACGCATCTGGACTGTCTACCCCTACAGTTTCGGCTTTGACTGCTGGAACTGGCTTGTTACGGGCCAGCCGCTTCCAGAGTTTGCCGAAATGCTGAATCAATTCGGGGTTTTCTACATCGCCCAAACCTTTGCGCGCGACGATAACGATGTCCCAGCCGACCAGTGAATCCTGGTGCAGGCGAAACGATTCGCGCATAAGACGTTTGAGACGATTGCGCTCGACGGAGAGCTTTACGCTCTTTTTCCCGATAACCAGCCCGAGACGGGGGTGATCAAGATCGTTGTTGCGCGCAAGGAGCAGGAGATTTTTCCCCGGAACCTTGCCGGTAGGGGAGTCAAAGACTGCCTTGAAATGCCGGGGGGTAAGCAGACGCTTTTCCCGACTGAAGTCCTGACTCACCTCCAGTACCGGATTATCAAACTGCCAGACGCGCACGACCTTTGGCGCGACGACGCGACAGGACTGCGCGGCCGTTCTTGGTAGCCATGCGAGCACGGAAACCGTGGGTACGAGCGCGTTTGATAGTGCTTGGTTGGAAAGTACGTTTCATGTCGTGTTACCTGGTTCGTCCACAACGGGCCGGAATGGCCCCCGTTTTAAGAGACCGGGGATTCTAGAGAAAGCAAGCCTTCAGGTCAATTTCCAACCAGCGTTTCCTTATAAATAGATCTCTGGAGCTTCCTGAACCGAAATCCGGTTTGCCAGATATAAAAATAAAGAAGGGAATTATTTAAAGCTTTTCTGTAAAGCTTGTAAAAGCTAGGGCGGCCATCTTCTGTGGATAACCATATCCAGCCCTTGTACAACGTGATGTACAGAGAATGACAACTACAGTGGAAAACCGTGGTCAGCCTGTGCTGCGCTATCGGATAACCTGTGTGTGGAAACGTCAGTTATCCACAGCCTGGTTATCCACCGAGTTCTACCCCCAGTTGTCCAGTGCCCTCAGAGGCGGTTATCCACAGAGCTTATTCACACACCGTTGGTCGCCTTTTTGCTGGTTAACGCATTGATTAATCATGTTCACCACACAACCTGCATGTGGATAAGTGGACCGCTCGCCGTTACAATGGTCGCTTGTTTTTGCCTCACCGGCTTTCAACTTAGGGGATATCCGTGTCAGTGGAACTTTGGCAGCAGTGCGTGGAGCTTTTGCGCGAGGAGCTGCCTGCCCAACAATTCAACACTTGGATCCGTCCACTACAGGTCGAAGCCGAAGGCGACGAGTTGCGCGTCTACGCACCGAACCGTTTTGTGCTGGACTGGGTCAACGAAAAGTACCTGGGGCGCGTCCTTGAACTGCTGGATGAGCACGGCAACGGCATGGCGCCTGCGCTTTCCTTATTAATAGGCAGTAAACGCAGTTCGGCACCGCGTGCCGCGCCGAATGCGCCGTTGGCTGCTGCGCAAGCGTCCCTGGCTCAAGCCAATGCCGCGCCGGTCAGTGCTCCAGCACCGGCCCCGACGGCTGCACCGACCAAACGCTCGACGCAGAAAACCGAGGAAGTCAGTGAAGAGCCGTCCCGCGACAGCTTTGATCCGATGGCTGGTGCGGCCTCGCAACAGGCCCCGGTTCGCGCCGAACAGCGCAATGTTCAGGTTGAAGGTGCGCTCAAGCACACCAGTTACCTGAACCGCACTTTCACCTTCGAGAACTTCGTTGAAGGCAAGTCCAACCAGCTCGCCCGTGCGGCGGCCTGGCAGGTGGCTGACAATCCCAAGCATGGCTACAACCCGCTGTTCCTTTATGGCGGCGTCGGCCTGGGTAAAACCCACTTGATGCACGCTGTGGGTAACCACCTGTTAAAGAAGAATCCGAATGCCAAGGTCGTGTACCTGCATTCCGAGCGTTTCGTGGCCGACATGGTCAAGGCGCTGCAACTGAACGCGATCAACGAGTTCAAGCGTTTCTACCGTTCGGTGGATGCCCTGCTGATCGACGACATTCAGTTCTTCGCCCGTAAAGAGCGTTCGCAGGAAGAGTTTTTCCACACCTTCAATGCCCTGCTTGAAGGTGGCCAGCAGGTCATTCTCACCAGTGACCGCTACCCGAAAGAAATCGAAGGCCTTGAAGAGCGCCTCAAATCCCGCTTCGGCTGGGGCCTGACGGTTGCCGTCGAGCCGCCGGAACTGGAAACCCGCGTGGCGATCTTGATGAAGAAGGCCGACCAGGCCAAAGTCGACTTGCCGCATGACGCCGCGTTCTTCATTGCCCAACGCATTCGCTCCAACGTCCGTGAGCTGGAAGGCGCGCTGAAACGCGTGATCGCCCACTCGCACTTCATGGGCCGCGACATCACCATCGAGTTGATTCGCGAATCCCTGAAAGACCTGTTGGCGTTGCAGGACAAACTGGTCTCTGTGGATAACATTCAGCGCACCGTCGCCGAGTACTACAAGATCAAGATCTCGGATCTGCTGTCCAAGCGCCGTTCGCGCTCGGTCGCACGTCCACGTCAGGTAGCCATGGCGTTGTCCAAGGAACTGACCAACCACAGCCTGCCGGAAATCGGCGATGTGTTTGGCGGTCGCGACCACACGACGGTGTTGCACGCCTGCCGCAAGATCAACGAACTTAAGGAATCCGACGCGGACATCCGCGAGGACTACAAGAACCTGCTGCGTACACTGACCACTTGATGAACACCAGCGCAGCTTATTAAGGCAAGGGACTAGACCATGCATTTCACCATTCAACGCGAAGCCCTGTTGAAACCCCTGCAACTGGTCGCAGGCGTCGTTGAGCGCCGACAGACCTTGCCGGTACTCTCCAACGTGCTGTTGGTCGTCGATGGCCAGCAACTGTCGCTGACCGGTACCGACCTGGAAGTCGAGCTGGTCGGTCGCGTGCAACTCGAAGAGCCGGCCGAAACAGGTTCCATCACCGTGCCTGCGCGCAAGTTGATGGACATCTGCAAGAGCCTGCCCAACGATGCGCTGATCGACATCAAGGTCGACGAGCAGAAACTGGTCGTGAAGGCGGGCCGTAGCCGCTTCACCCTGTCGACCCTGCCGGCCAACGATTTCCCGACGGTGGAAGAAGGCCCGGGGTCGCTGACCTGTAGCCTGGAGCAAAGCAAACTGCGTCGTCTGATCGAACGCACCAGCTTCGCCATGGCCCAGCAGGACGTGCGTTATTACCTCAACGGTATGCTGCTGGAAGTGTCTGAAGGCATCATCCGCGCTGTGGCCACCGACGGTCACCGTCTGGCCATGTGCTCGATGAAAGCCGATATCGGTCAGCCGGATCGCCATCAGGTGATCGTGCCGCGTAAAGGTATTCTCGAACTGGCGCGTCTGCTCACCGAGCCGGACGGCAACGTCAGCATCGTCCTCGGTCAGCACCACATTCGCGCCACCACCGGTGAATTCACCTTCACCTCGAAACTGGTCGACGGCAAATTCCCGGACTACGAGCGCGTTCTGCCAAAAGGTGGTGACAAGCTGGTACTGGGCGATCGTCAGGCACTGCGTGAAGCCTTCAGCCGTACCGCGATTCTGTCCAACGAAAAATACCGTGGTATCCGTCTGCAACTGGCCAGCGGCCAGTTGAAGATCCAGGCCAACAACCCGGAACAGGAAGAAGCGGAAGAAGAAGTGGGCGTTGAATACAACGGCGGCTCGCTGGAAATCGGCTTCAACGTTAGCTACTTGCTCGACGTGCTGGGCGTGATGACCACCGAGCAGGTTCGCCTGATCCTGTCCGACTCCAACAGCAGTGCGCTGGTGCAAGAGTCCGACAATGACGACTCGGCTTACGTTGTCATGCCGATGCGTCTGTAATCAGCTGACCCTGGATGTCCTTAAGTCGTGTTTCGGTCACCGCGGTGCGCAATCTGCACCCGGTGACCTTCTCCCCTTCCCCCCGCATCAACATCCTTTACGGCGCCAACGGCAGCGGCAAAACCAGTGTTCTGGAAGCCATTCATCTGCTGGGGCTTGCCCGTTCGTTTCGTAGCACGCGGCTGTTGCCGGTCATCCAGTATGAGCAACTCGCCTGCACCGTGTTCGGTCAGGTCGAATTGGCCGAGGGTGGCCATAGCGCATTGGGGATATCCCGCGATCGTCAGGGCGAGTTCCAGATCCGCATCGACGGTCAGAACGCCCGCAGTGCTGCGCAACTGGCGGAGATCCTGCCACTGCAGTTGATCAACCCTGACAGCTTCCGCCTGCTCGAAGGTGCGCCGAAGATTCGCCGGCAGTTCCTCGACTGGGGCGTGTTCCACGTCGAGCCACGGTTCATGGCGACCTGGCAGCGTTTGCAGAAGGCCTTGCGCCAGAGAAACTCCTGGCTGCGGCATGGTACACTTGACGCCGTTTCGCAAGCGGTTTGGGACAGGGAACTGTGCCAGGCCAGCGCTGAAATCGATGAATACCGCCGCGCTTACATCAAAGCCTTGAAACCAGTCTTTGAACAAACCTTGAGCGAACTGGTTGAGCTCGAAGGTTTGACGCTCAGCTATTACCGAGGCTGGGACAAAGACCGGGAATTGAGCGCCGTACTGGCTGGCTCCGTGCAACGGGATCAGCAAATGGGTCATACCCAGGCCGGACCGCAACGGGCTGATTTGCGTCTTAGATTGGGCGCACACAACGCCGCGGACATCTTGTCCCGGGGTCAGCAGAAGTTGGTGGTCTGTGCACTGCGGATTGCCCAAGGGCACCTGGTCAGCCAGGCCCGTCGCGGTCAGTGTATTTATCTGGTGGATGACTTGCCGTCCGAGCTGGACGAGAACCACCGTCGCGCGTTGTGCCGCTTGCTGGAAGACTTACGCTGCCAGGTGTTCATCACCTGTGTAGATCACGAATTATTGAGGGAAGGCTGGCAGACGGAAACGCCAGTCGCTCTGTTCCACGTGGAACAGGGCCGTATCACCCAGACCCACGACCATCGGGAGTGAAGGCATTGAGCGAAGAAAATACGTACGACTCAACGAGCATTAAAGTGCTGAAAGGCCTGGATGCCGTACGCAAACGTCCCGGTATGTACATTGGTGACACCGACGATGGCAGCGGTCTGCACCACATGGTGTTCGAGGTGGTCGACAACTCGATCGACGAAGCCCTCGCGGGCCACTGCGACGACATCAGCATCATCATCCACCCGGATGAGTCCATCACCGTTAAAGACAACGGCCGTGGCATCCCGGTAGACGTGCACAAAGAGGAAGGCGTTTCCGCCGCCGAGGTCATCATGACCGTCCTCCACGCTGGCGGTAAGTTCGACGACAACTCCTACAAAGTATCCGGCGGTCTGCACGGTGTAGGTGTGTCGGTAGTGAACGCCCTGTCCGAAGAGCTGGTACTGACTGTTCGTCGCAGCGGCAAGATCTGGGAACAGACCTACGTCCACGGCGTACCTCAGGCTCCGATGGCCATTGTTGGCGACAGCGAAACCACCGGTACCCAGATCCACTTCAAGGCTTCCAGCGAAACCTTCAAGAACATTCACTTCAGCTGGGACATCCTGGCCAAGCGTATTCGTGAACTGTCCTTCCTCAACTCCGGTGTCGGCATCGTCCTCAAGGACGAGCGCAGCGGCAAGGAAGAGCTGTTCAAGTACGAAGGCGGCTTGCGTGCGTTCGTTGAATACCTGAACACCAACAAGACTGCGGTCAACCAGGTGTTCCACTTCAACATCCAGCGTGAAGACGGCATCGGCGTGGAAATCGCCCTGCAGTGGAACGACAGCTTCAACGAGAACCTGTTGTGCTTCACCAACAACATTCCGCAGCGCGACGGCGGCACCCACCTGGTGGGCTTCCGTTCGGCCCTGACGCGTAACCTGAACAACTACATCGAGCAGGAAGGTCTGGCGAAGAAGCACAAAGTCGCGACCACCGGTGACGACGCACGTGAAGGCCTGACCGCGATCATCTCGGTGAAAGTGCCGGATCCGAAGTTCAGCTCGCAGACCAAAGACAAGCTGGTGTCTTCCGAAGTGAAGACCGCGGTCGAGCAGGAGATGGGCAAGTACTTCTCCGACTTCCTGCTGGAAAACCCGAACGAAGCCAAGCTGGTCGTCGGCAAGATGATCGACGCGGCCCGTGCTCGTGAAGCGGCGCGTAAAGCCCGTGAGATGACCCGCCGCAAAGGCGCGCTGGACATCGCCGGCCTGCCGGGCAAGCTCGCTGACTGCCAGGAAAAAGACCCGGCACTGTCCGAACTGTACCTCGTGGAAGGTGACTCCGCGGGCGGCTCTGCCAAGCAGGGACGTAACCGCAAGACCCAGGCGATCCTGCCGTTGAAGGGCAAGATCCTCAACGTCGAGAAGGCTCGTTTCGACAAGATGATCTCGTCCCAGGAAGTGGGTACGCTGATCACCGCGCTGGGCTGCGGCATCGGTCGCGATGAGTACAACATCGACAAGCTGCGTTATCACAACATCATCATCATGACCGATGCTGACGTCGACGGTTCGCACATCCGTACCTTGCTGCTGACCTTCTTCTTCCGTCAGTTGCCGGAGCTGATCGAGCGCGGCTACATCTACATCGCCCAGCCGCCGCTGTACAAGGTCAAGAAAGGCAAGCAAGAGCAATACATCAAAGACGACGACGCCATGGAAGAGTACATGACGCAGTCGGCCCTGGAAGATGCGAGCCTGCACCTGAACGAAGAGGCCCCGGGCATTTCCGGTGAAGCCCTGGAGCGCCTGGTAAACGACTTCCGCATGGTAATGAAGACCCTCAAGCGTCTGTCGCGCCTGTACCCACAGGAACTGACCGAGCACTTCATTTACCTGCCGGCCGTCAGCCTGGAAATGCTCGGCGACCACGCCAAGATGCAGGACTGGCTGGCCCAGTACGAAGTCCGTCTGCGCACCGTCGAGAAGTCGGGCCTGGTCTACAAGGCCAGCCTGCGTGAAGACCGTGAACGTGGCGTGTGGCTGCCAGAGGTTGAACTGATCTCCCACGGCCTGTCGAACTACGTCACCTTCAACCGCGACTTCTTCGGCAGTAACGACTACAAGACTGTCGTCACCCTCGGCGCTCAACTGAGCACCCTGCTCGACGAAGGCGCCTACATCCAGCGTGGCGAGCGCAAGAAAGCGGTCACCGAGTTCAAGGAAGCTTTGGACTGGCTGATGGCTGAAAGCACCAAGCGTCACACTATTCAGCGATACAAAGGTCTGGGCGAAATGAACCCGGATCAGCTGTGGGAAACCACCATGGACCCAAGCGTGCGCCGCATGCTGAAGGTCACCATCGAAGACGCCATTGGCGCGGATCAGATTTTCAACACCCTGATGGGTGATGCGGTCGAACCTCGCCGTGACTTCATTGAGAGCAATGCGCTGGCGGTATCCAACCTGGACTTCTAGGTTGCCGACTCCGCACAGGAAAGGCCCGCGCAAGCGGGCTTTTTTTTGCGTTCAGTTTCGTCTTGAGGCGCGATACGATGCGGCTCTTTCGTCGCAGACTGGCGGCGGTCGGATTGTAAAAAAACGACTAAAAAACGAGCAATCAATTGACTCATCTATGCGTAACGAAGGATTCCGTCACACGTCTATCGGTCAATGTGCTGCCCTTGCTGTTGGGGATTCTGGCTTTTTTTATCGTCATCGGTCCAAGGGCGCTAAACCCGCAAAACATTGCGTGGTTGGGCAGCGGTGATCCGGCAACACACTATCTTGGCTGGGTGTTTTTCAGGCATTCGCCCTGGTCGTTGCCGCTGGGGCTCAATCCTTCGTATGGATTGGAACTGAGCAGCGCAATCATCTACTCGGATTCGAACCCGCTGCTGGCGTTGATCTTCAAACCCTTTGCCGCGTGGCTGCCCGAGCCTTTCCAGTACTTTGGTCTGTGGCTGCTGCTGTGTTTTGTGTTGCAGGGCTGGTTCGCCTGGAAGCTGATGGGCCTGGCCACTGCCAACGTTGCGCTGCGTTTGCTGGGGGCGGCACTGTTTCTGTTCAACCCGGCACTGATATCGCGGATGGGCGAGCATTTATCCCTTGCCGGGCATTTCCTGATCCTCGCCGCTTTGTATCTGGCCCTGCGTCCTCACGCCGAACGGCGGCGTTTGGCCTGGGGCGTGTTGTTGGCGGTCGCGGCCTTGATACACGCTTATCTGTTGGCAATGGTGGGCTTGATCTGGCTGGCCGACCTGGCGGCCCGATCATTGAGGCGGCAGATGCTGCTGAAAAAGTCGATCGTCGAACTGGTTGGCCTGCTGTTGCTGACCGGGGTGTGTTGCTGGCAAGCAGGCTATTTCACCGTCGAAGGTGAGGGACTGACGTCATTCGGATTCGGATTGTTTCGCGCCAACGTGCTGACGTTTTTCGACCCCGCTGGATGGTCTTGCGTCCTGGGCGATATACCCGGCGTACCCGGGGATTCGGCTGGCATGGCGTTCCCGGGGCTGGGGGTGATGTTCCTGTTCGTTTGCACGTTGTGGTTCATTTGCTCAGGCGAAGGCCAGATCGTTGCAACGATACGCAAACGTTGGGTATTGCTGCTGGCACTGTTTGGACTGATGCTTTTTGCGTTCTCCAACAGGATCGGCGTCGGACCGGTCGAGTTCGTCTACTGGTTGCCTGACCCCGTCATTTCCATGGCCGGCATTTTCCGCGCTTCGGGGCGGATGATCTGGCCTGTCATGTACGCGGCGATCTTTGCGGTGGTGTTCCAGGTCGCGCGTAACGCGTCGCCACGGACTGCGCTGTTGCTGCTGGTGACGGCGATGCTGGTACAGGTCTTCGACACCCGCGCCGGTTGGGCAGGCATACGCCGGCAGCAGATGGTCACACCGACTGCGACCTGGAATTCCCCGATGGTCAATCCGTTCTGGCACAGCGCGGCAGCGCACTATCAGAAGGTCCGCTACGTAATTCCGCAGAACCTGACGACTCATTGGATGATCCTCTCCGATTACGCGGGCAAGAATCATCTCGCCACCGATGCGGTGTACCTGGGCCGGGTGAGCGCGCAAGCGCAGGAGGATCTGCAGCATGCGGCGGCCAGGGCCATCGAGTCTGGCCGTTATGAGCGCAACACCCTCTACGTGCTTGAGCAGCGATCAGCGCTGCAAGCGGCGCTCAACGTCGATGGCGACAGCGATGGGCTGGCCATGATTGACGGCTTTTATGTGCTGGCTCCGGGCTGGAAGCGCTGCGCTGACTGCCTGCCACGCATGGACGGTGCACCCCGGGATCTGATCCCTTCATTCGGCGCCGGTGAAAAACTGCAGTTTGTGGCGGGGAGCCACGCGGTAGATGCACTCGGCAAAGGCTGGTGGTTTGCCGATGCGCAGGGCACGGGGTCGGTAGGGCCGGATGCCGAGATCATCCTGCGGCCCAAGGCTGGCGTGAGTTCACTGACACTTGAAACCAACGCGTTCCTGTCTGAGAAAACTCCGCGCCAAACGGTGGAGATCAGCATCAATAACGTGCCGGTAATCTCTGCCAGCCTGAGCAATGCCACCGGCAATACAATCAACATCAACCTGCCCGCCGAGGTGCAGGCCCTGGTCGCGCAACAAGGCCTGCTGCGTATCCAGCTGCATTTCCCGCTGGCAATCAGTCCGCATGATCTGGGCTGGGGAGAAGACATCCGCAAACTGGCGATCAGCTTGCTGGCATTGACCTTTCATTGATCAGTGATGTCAGCCAGGGCCAACGCAATGCCGTTGGCCTGCCCTCTTCACCCGCTCGTTGCCGCGACACTTTCCAACCGATACCCATATCCGTAAATCGTCAACAGCTGCCAACCGCGATCCGCCGTCAGCCCCAGTTTGTTGCGCAGGCGGTAGATGTGCGTGTCCAGGGGGCGCGACGAGAGCACCTCTTCATGGGGCCAGAACCGTTCGTATAAGTACTCGCGTGACAACGGCCGCCCCAGATTGCTGAACAGACAGCGAGCGAGGCGGTATTCGCGTTCGGTCATGACGATGGGTTTATGGTCGCGGGTGACGGTCAGTTCGGCGTCGTCGAAGGTCAGGTCGTTGAAACTCAACATTTCGGCGCCGGCACTGCGTTGCTGGCTGTGCCGGCGCAGCACGGCGGCGACTCGGGCTTTCAGCTCGTTGGGGCGGAACGGTTTGCTGACGTAATCGTCGGCACCGGCGTTCAGGGCCTGGACGATATCGCTTTCGCCGTCGCGGCTGGTCAGCATGATCGCGGCGGGCGGCGACTCCATGTGTTCGCGGGTCCAGCGCAACAGCGCCAGGCCGGTCAGGTCAGGCAGTTGCCAGTCGAGGATCAGCAGGTCGAAGGTGTCCCGGCGCAACTGGCGCAACAGATCCTCTCCCCGTTCAAAGCTGTGCAGTGACCATGGCTGGTCTCCCGCAGCCGCCATTTGCTGCAGGGTTTGCTCGACCCGGCGCAGTTCGGCGGGTTCATCGTCCAGTATCGCAACGCGCATACGCGTGGGTTCCTTGTTGCTTGGGCAGTGGCCGGCAACCTTAACGGCCTGGCCTGTGCAGTGAAAGTAAGCGGTCCGCCGTCGGTCGACGTCCGCTATTATTCTTCGGATCTATGTCCTCAGACCTGTGGCCCATGAAACCATTCACTGCCCCCTGCCCGTTTTGCCATGAATAGCCCGCGTCGGCGTGAAAGCCGGGAGCCGAGTCAGGTCCAGCGCCTGTTTCGGCGGCTGGTGCGTGAGTGGTTGTGGATAAGTCTAGTGCTGTTAACGCTGACTGCGCTGTTGTCGTATCGCGCCCAGATCAATCTGCACGACACGGTACCGGGCTGGAGTGCGTTGCTCTCGGTTGGGCTGGTGGCCTGCGTCCTCGGTTTGCTGCCGTGGCACCCGCGCTGGGCGATCTGGGTGACGCTGGGCGGGGTGGCTTGCGTGTTGCTGACTAGCGCCGGGCTGGCGGAAGCCCGGCACTGGTGGTCACCGACGCCGGCGGCGCTCGGCATGTTGTTCGGCTATCTGATCTGGAACTGGCGACGCCTGAGCGTGGTGCTGACGTACTTTGGCTGGGAACTGGCGCGACTGGACCGCGAGCCGAAAGTGTTCCCGGAACGGCGCCGTGCGCAATTCACCAGTGCAGACCAGTTGCAGGGGCAGATCATGGCGCTGGAACAAGCCATGAGCCGCACGCGCGATACCCGGCGCTTCATCGCCGACGGTTTGGAATACCTGCCGGTGGCGACGCTGATCAGCGATCCCAGGGGGCAGATCCTGCTGGGCAACCGCAAGGCCCGCGTATTGTTCGATCACCCGCTGGTCGGCGACGATGTTCTCGAGCAACTCGCCCGTCTCGGCTACCCGGAATTATCCACAGAACCGCACCCGCCGTTATCAGCCCTGCCCCTATTGGAATTTCATGACCACAAGGAGCGCAGTTTGCGACTTGAGCGTGCAGCTTTACTGCCGGTGGACGGTGATACGCCCATTGGCTGGCTGCTGAGCCTCACCGACTTGAGCGCCGAACGCGCCGCTGAAGAGCAACGCGGTGTATTGCTGCGTTTTCTCTCCCACGACCTGCGTGCTCCGCATTCGGCGATCCTTGCCCTGCTCGATGTACATCGCCATCAGGCTGGGGCGCACGCCCCACTGTTCGAGCAGATCGAGCGTCAGGTGCACAGGGCACTGGATCTGACCGATGGCTTCGTATTGCTGGCGCGGGCGGAATCCGAGGCCTACCAGTTCCAGCCGAGTCTGTTTGCGATGCTGATACTGGACGTGCTGGATCAGGCCCTGCCCATCGCCCAACAGAAAAACATCAAACTGCTGCACGTCATGGATGAGCCATCCCAGGAACGACTGGTCCTGGCCGATCAGGGATTGCTGACCCGTGCCTTGTTCAATCTGCTGGAAAACGCGATCAAGTACAGTCCGGCGGGCACCACGATTCAATTGAGCGTCAGTGGTCATGGCGATTGGCTACGTTGTGAGTTGCACGATCAGGGCAAAGGCATCGCTGCCGAAGAACTGCCGGATCTGTTCACTCAGTACCGACGCTTTTCATCGGCGCAAGGGATCGATGGCGTCGGCCTGGGACTGTCGATGGTCAAGGCGGTGGTCGATCATCATGGCGGCACAATCGCATGTCACAGCGTGGTCGATCAGGGTACGACCTTCCGGCTCCAGCTACCGCTGATTGCAGAGTGAACAGGCACAAAAAAACCGGCTATATCAGCCGGTTTTTTTACTTCCGAAAAAAACTTATGCACGTTTTACGGCGTTTTATGAACTTGAGAAATATATAAGTAAATCAATAAGTTACTTTTAATATTCAGGCGTTTTCAACAAAACCGTGCACAGGTTATCCACAAAATCTCAGACAGCCATCTGATCATTTGCCGCCGGAGCCTGCGGGGCTGGTGGCAAGGAACCCATCTCCCGCTGAGTTTTCTCGTTCCACGCTTGCACGCGATCGTTCAGATCAGCGATGGCGCGCGGGCCAGTGCCTTCGGCGTACATCGGTTCACCGATGACCACGGTGATCACGCCGGACTTTTTACCCCAGCCGATTTTCGGCCAGAACTTGCCGGCATTGTGTGCAATCGGCAGTACCGGAAGCGCTGCATTTACGGCCAACGCGCTACCACTGCGGGAGAACTTGCCAACAGTACCGTAAGGAACACGCGTGCCTTCCGGGAAGATCAGCACCCAAACATTGTCCTTGAGCAGTTCGTCACCCTTCGCCGCGACTTGTTTCAGAGCGGCTTTCGGGTTGTCGCGGTCAATCGCGATCGGCCGCAACATGGCCATCGCCCAGCCGAAGAACGGCACGTACAGCAATTCACGCTTGAGCACCTGGCTCAAGGGCGAGAAATAAGCGGAGAGAAAGAACGTCTCCCAGGTGCTCTGGTGGTTCGACTGAATCACACAGGGCCGATCCGGCACATTTTCTGCGCCTTTGATTTCGTAACGGATACCGAGAAACACCTTGGTCAACCACAAGGCGCAACGGCACCAGTACACGTTGATAAAACGATAACGCGCCTTGAATGGCAGGAACGGCGCGATAAAAAAACTCAGGCTGCACCACAGCAGCGAGGTGGTGCCCAGCAGCAGGTAAAAGAGAAAAATTCTGATGGCCCGCAGTATCGACATAGTGACGTTTACCGTTACGGGGCAATCCCCGGCTGTTCAAGCGCACTCCCGATCAATCCCTGGTCAGGAACTTCAGAAGTACTCTAGTTGTGGATAAGTTCTGCGGCAATCGCCGCCAGATCGTCAAAAATCAGAGTGCCAACCGGCAGGGTTTTGCCCTGAGTCTTTTCGCCTTTTCCGGTCTTTACCAAAACTGGCTGTGAATCGACGGCTTTGGCCGCCTCCAGGTCACCAAGGCTGTCGCCGACGAACCAGACATTCGCAAGCGTCACGTTGTAATGCTCGGCGATGGTTTTCAACATCCCCGGTTTCGGCTTGCGGCAATCGCAACCTTCGTCCGGGCCATGCGGGCAATACACGATCAGCCCGACTTCACCGCCCTGCTCAGCCACAAGCGTGCGCAGGCGCGCGTGCATGGCGTCGAGGGTGGCGAGATCGTAGTAGCCGCGAGCAATGCCCGACTGGTTGGTGGCGACCGCCACCGTCCAGCCGGCCTTGCTCAACTGCGCAATCGCCTCGATCGAGCCGGGCAGTGGAATCCACTCCGCCACTGACTTGATGTAAGCGTCGGAGTCGTAATTGATCACTCCGTCCCGATCGAGAATCAGCAGTTTCAACAGCAGTCCCTCAACCCAGCAGCGAAATGTCGGCAACACCGAGGAACAGACCGCGCAGACGCGCCAGCAGCGCGTAGCGGTTGGCCCGGACCTTGGCGTCTTCGGCATTGACCATCACCGCGTCGAAGAACGCGTCCACCGGCTCGCGCAGGGCGGCCAGGCGGGCCAGCGATTCGTTGTACTGACGCGCCGCGGCCATTGGCTGCACAGCCTGATCGGCCTGCTGGATCGCCGAGTACAGCGAGAACTCGTTGGCGTTGTCGAAGTACTTGGCCTCGACCACGGTCGGTACCGAGCCTTCAACCTTGCTCAACAGGTTCGATACACGCTTGTTCACCGCCGCCAGCGCTGCCGCTTCCGGCAGTTTGCGGAAGGCCTGCACCGCTTGCACACGCTGGTCGAAGTCCAGCGCCGAACCCGGCTTCAGGGCACGTACCGACAGGTAGGTGGCGACATCCACACCTTCATCTTCGTAACGCGCACGCAGACGGTCGAAGATGAATTCCAGCACTGAGTCGTTGAGGCCGGCAGCCTTGACCTTGGCACCGAAAGCAGTCACGGCGAAAGCCACGGCGTCGTTCAGGTCCAGATCCAGTTGTTTCTCGATCAGGATGCGCAGCACACCCAGTGCCGCACGGCGCAGGGCATACGGGTCTTTGCTGCCGGTTGGCAGCATGCCGATACCGAAGATGCCGACCAGGGTGTCGAGTTTGTCGGCAATAGCGACAGCTGCACCGGTCAGGGTCGCCGGCAGTTCAGCACCGGCACCGCGTGGCATGTACTGCTCGTTCAGCGCCAGCGCGACGTCTTCTGGCTCGCCATCATTGAGGGCGTAGTAGTAACCGGCGACACCTTGCATCTCCGGGAACTCGCCGACCATTTCGGTGGCCAGGTCGCACTTCGACAGCAAGCCTGCACGAGCAGCCCACGAGGCGTTGCCGCCGATACGCGCGGCGATGTAGGCCGCGAGTTTCGATACGCGCTCGGCCTTGTCGTAGACACTGCCGAGTTTTTCCTGGAATACCACGTTCTGCAGGCGCAGGTTGAAGTCTTCGAGTTTCTGCTTCTTGTCTTGCTTGAAGAAGAATTCGGCGTCGGTCAGGCGTGGGCGAACCACTTTCTCGTTACCGGCGATGATCTGCTGCGGGTCTTTGCTTTCGATGTTGGCCACAGTGATGAAACGTGGCAGCAACTTGCCGTCGGCATCCAGCAGGCAGAAGTACTTCTGGTTGTCCTGCATGGTGGTGATCAGTGCTTCCTGCGGCACGTCGAGGAAACGCTCCTCGAACGAGCACACCAGCGGCACCGGCCATTCAACCAGCGCGGTCACTTCGTCGAGCAGCGCAGGTGGCACGATCGCGGTGCCTTCCTGACGGGTCGCCAGCTCTTCGGTGCGCTTGCTGATGATCTCGCGACGCTCGTTGGCGTCGGCCAGGACATAGGCGGCACGCAGGTCAGCGAGGTAGCTGGACGGCGAACCGATGCGCACGTTTTCCGGGTGGTGGAAGCGGTGACCACGGGAGTCACGGCCAGCCTTCTGCGCAAGGATGGTGCAGTCGATGACCTGGTCACCGAGCAGCATCACCAGCCACTGGGTCGGACGCACGAACTCTTCCTTGCGCGCACCCCAACGCATGCGTTTCGGGATCGGCAGGTCGTTCAGCGAGTCCTCGACGATGGTCGGCAGCAAACTAGCGGTCGGCTTGCCGGCAATGTTCTGGCTGTAACGCAGTTTCGGACCGCTCTGGTCGATTTCGCTCAGCTCGACGCCGCACTTCTTGGCGAAACCCAAGGCTGCTTGCGTTGGATTGCCTTCAGCGTCGAACGCGGCCTGACGTGGCGGGCCGTCGAGATTGATGCTGCGATCCGGTTGCTGGGTCGCCAGCGCAGTGATCAGCACAGCCAGACGACGCGGTGCGGCGTAGACGGTTTTAGTCTCGTAGCTCAGGCCGGCCGCTTGCAGGCCCTTGTCGATACCGGCGAGGAACGCCTCAGCCAGTGTGTTCAGGGCTTTGGGTGGCAGTTCTTCGGTGCCCAGTTCAACCAGAAAATCTTGAGCACTCATTGTGCAGCCTCCAGCTTGGCCAGTACTTCGTCACGCAGGTCCGGGGTCGCCATCGGGAAGCCCAGCTTGGCGCGTGCCAGCAGGTAGGCTTGCGCAACGGAACGCGCCAGGGTGCGTACGCGCAGGATGTATTGCTGACGCGCGGTCACCGAGATCGCCCGGCGCGCATCCAGCAGGTTGAAGGTGTGCGACGCCTTCAGGACCATTTCGTAGCTCGGCAGCGGCAGCGGCTGGTCGAGTTCGATCAGCCGCTTGGCTTCGCTTTCATAGAAGTCGAACAGTTCGAACAGTTTGTCGACGTTGGCGTGCTCGAAGTTGTAGGTGGACTGCTCCACTTCGTTCTGATGGAACACGTCGCCGTAGGTCACCTTGCCCATCGGGCCGTCAGCCCAGACCAGGTCATAGACCGAGTCAACGCCTTGCAGGTACATGGCCAGACGCTCAAGACCGTAAGTGATCTCGCCGGTCACCGGATAGCACTCGATGCCGCCAGCCTGCTGGAAGTAAGTGAACTGGGTCACTTCCATACCGTTCAGCCAGACTTCCCAGCCCAGACCCCAGGCGCCGAGGGTCGGCGATTCCCAGTTGTCTTCGACGAAGCGGATGTCGTGGACCAGCGGGTCCAGGCCGACATGCTTGAGGGAGCCCAGGTACAGTTCCTGGAAGTTGTCCGGATTCGGCTTCAGGACGACCTGGAACTGATAGTAGTGCTGCAGACGGTTCGGGTTTTCACCGTAGCGGCCGTCAGTCGGACGGCGGCTTGGCTGCACGTAGGCGGCGTTCCAGGTTTCCGGGCCGATGGCACGCAGGAATGTCGCGGTGTGGAAAGTGCCGGCGCCTACTTCCATATCGTAGGGCTGAAGTACCACACAACCTTGCTCGGCCCAGTATTGCTGGAGCGCGAGGATCAAGTCTTGGAAGGTACGCACGGCTGGCGTAGGCTGGCTCACGAAATTCACCTGTTTCTTGGGCTGCGATTTAAAGAGCGGGAGTATACCCGATTCAGTCGCACCTCCACCCCCTGGAGCCTTATGCCACGCTGCTTTTGGTGTACCGAAGATCCGCTGTACATGGCTTATCACGATCAGGAGTGGGGCACGCCGCTACGCGATGCGCAGGGTTTGTTCGAGTTGCTTTTGCTCGAAGGGTTCCAGGCCGGGCTTTCCTGGATCACCGTGCTGCGCAAGCGCGAGCGTTATCGCGAGGTGCTGTTCGGCTTCGACGTACAGCGCGTGGCGCAGATGAGCGACGCCGAAATCGACGAATTGATGCTTGATCCGGGGATCATTCGCAACCGCCTCAAACTCAATGCCGCCCGGCGCAATGCCCAGGCCTGGCTGGCGCTTGAGGATCCGGTGGGGTTCCTCTGGTCGTTCGTCGGTGACCAACCGATCATCAATCATTTCAAGGATCGCAGCGAAGTCCCGGCCATTACTCCTGAAGCCGTGGCGATGAGCAAAGGCCTGAAAAAGGCCGGCTTCACCTTCGTCGGCCCGACCATTTGCTACGCGTTGATGCAGGCCTCGGGCATGGTCATGGATCACACCCGGGACTGCGACCGCTACGCGCAGCTGGTAAACGGCGGTTAGAATGGCCGCCTCGCGCACCGCACAAGATCAGGAGTGACCTGTGGAAAAGTTTAAAGGCGCCTTGCTGGTAGGCGCTCTGCGGCTGTTTGCCCTGCTGCCATGGCGGGCCGTGCAGGCCGTGGGTTCGGCGATCGGCTGGATCATGTGGAAAACCCCCAACCGTTCCCGCGACGTGGTGCGGATCAACCTCGCCAAATGTTTTCCACAGATGGATCCGGCCGAGCGTGAGCGTCTGGTCGGCCAGAGCCTGAAAGACATCGGCAAGTCGCTGACCGAAAGCGCCTGCGCGTGGATCTGGCCGGCGCAGCGTTCGATCGACCTGGTGCGCGAAGTCGAAGGCCTCGACATCCTCAAGGACGCATTGGCCTCGGGCAAAGGCGTGGTCGGCATCACCAGTCACCTGGGCAACTGGGAAGTGCTCAACCACTTCTATTGCAGCCAGTGCAAACCGATCATTTTCTATCGTCCTCCGAAGCTCAAGGCGGTGGACGAATTGCTGCGCAAACAGCGCGTGCAGTTGGGCAACAAGGTTGCTGCGTCGACCAAGGAAGGCATCCTCAGCGTGATCAAGGAAGTGCGCAAAGGTGGTGCAGTGGGCATTCCCGCCGACCCGGAACCGGCCGAATCCGCCGGGATCTTCGTGCCGTTCTTCGCCACCCAGGCGCTGACCAGCAAATTCGTGCCGAACATGCTCGCCGGTGGCAAAGCGGTCGGCGTGTTCCTCCACGCACTGCGCTTGCCGGACGGTTCCGGCTACAAAGTCATCCTCGAAGCAGCGCCCGAAGCCATGTACAGCACCGATACCGCCGAGTCCTGCGCGGCCATGAGTAAAGTGGTCGAGCGTTACGTGGCGGCGTATCCGAGCCAGTACATGTGGAGCATGAAGCGCTTCAAGAAGCGCCCGCCGGGCGAAGCGCGCTGGTACTGAGCTGGATTGACGAGATTGGCATGATCTGTGGATAACCCCACTGTCGAGGTTATCCACAACCGTTCATTCAAGGGCGCAAGAAGATGTCCGAACACCGCAAATCGTTTCGCATCAAGATCACCCATGACAGCTTCGGCGAGTGCCTCGGGCAGACGCGTAACCTGTCGCCCACCGGGGTATTTGTGCAACATCCGACCTTGGCATCGTTGCCCAAAGGTGCGGTGGTGTATGGCCAAGTGCAGGGTTTACCCACCGGCGCGCCAAGCGTACGAATGGAAGTTGTGGCGGTGGACGCCGACGGGATCGGCCTTCGTTACCTTTGATTCACTGGGCCTGGCGATCGAGCTTCTTCAGAAAAACAGCCATTTCCTTTTCGGCTTGCTTGTCGCCATGGGCGAGGGCCGCTTCCAGACCTTGTTCCCACGCCTGACGTGCGGCGGCGCTATTACCCAGCGCCAACTGTGCCTTGCCCAACAGCTTCCAGGCCGCCGAATATTTCGGATCAAAACCGACGCAGCGCTGGAAATGCTCGGCAGCCTTGGCGTTTTCGCCAAGATCCAGATAACCCTTGCCCAGTCCGAAGCGCAGCAAGGAGTTATCCACACCCTTGGCGAGCATTTTTTCCAGGGATTCGAGCATTTTTGCACCCTCGTTAATGTGATCGTTCCCACGCTCTGCGTGGGAATGCCTCAATTGGACGCTCTTGGGACGCAGAGCGCCCCGGGCTGCATTCCCACGTGGAGCGTGGGAACGATCAACCTCAGAAGAAGCTCAACCCCACATGAAACAGCTTCTCCACATCGCGAATATGCTTCTTGTCCACAAGGAACAGAATCACATGGTCGCCCGTTTCGATCACGGTATCGTCGTGGGCGATGATCACTTCTTCGTTGCGGATGATCGCGCCAATCGTGCTGCCCGGCGGCAGGCCGATTTTCTCGATGGGCCGGCCGATGACCTTGCTCGACTTCGCATCACCGTGGGCAATCGCCTCGATGGCCTCTGCCGCACCGCGGCGCAGTGAGTGCACGCTGACGATATCGCCACGCCGTACGTGGGCCAGCAAGGTGCCGATGGTCGCCAGTTGCGGGCTGATGGCGATGTCGATGTCGCCGCCCTGAATCAGGTCGACGTAGGCCGGGTTGTTGATGATTGTCATCACCTTCTTCGCCCCCAGCCGTTTGGCCAGCAGCGACGACATGATGTTGGCTTCGTCATCGTTGGTCAGCGCGAGGAAGATGTCGGCGTCGGCGATATTCTCTTCCAGCAGCAGGTCGCGGTCCGACGCGCTGCCCTGCAGCACCACGGTGCTGTCGAGGGTATCGGAGAGATAACGGCAACGCGCCGGGTTCATCTCGATGATCTTCACCTGATAGCGGCTTTCGATGGCCTCGGCCAGGCGTTCGCCGATCTGCCCGCCGCCGGCGATGACGATGCGTTTGTAGGTTTCGTCGAGACGGCGCATTTCGCTCATCACCGCACGAATGTTCTCACGGGCGGCGATGAAGAAGACTTCGTCGTCGGCCTCGATCACCGTGTCGCCTTGCGGCAGGATCGGCCGGGCGCGGCGGAAAATCGCAGCGACACGGGTTTCGACGTTCGGCATGTGCTCGCGCAACTGGCGCAGTTGCTGACCCACCAGCGGCCCGCCGTAGTAGGCGCGCACCGCCACCAGTTGTGCCTGGCCTTCGGCGAAGTCGATCACCTGCAATGCGCCCGGGTGCTGAATCAGGCGCTTGATGTAGTTGGTCACCACTTGTTCGGGGCTGATCAGCACGTCGACCGGAATCGCTTCGTTCTGGAACAACTGTTCCTCGCGATTCAGATAGGACGCTTCGCGCACCCGGGCGATTTTGGTCGGGGTGTGGAACAGGGTGTGGGCGACCTGGCAGGCGACCATGTTGGTCTCGTCGCTGTTGGTCACCGCCACCAGCATGTCGGCATCGTCGGCGCCGGCCTGGCGCAGCACCGACGGCAGCGAGCCACGGCCCTGAATGGTGCGGATGTCGAGACGGTCGCCGAGGTCGCGCAGGCGCTCGCCGTCGGTGTCGACCACAGTGATGTCATTGGCTTCGCTCGCCAGGTGTTCAGCCAGCGAACCGCCGACCTGCCCCGCACCGAGGATGATGATTTTCATCCAGTCACTCCGTTGAATCCGTTTAGCCGCGCGCGGCAGCGATCTTGATCAGCTTGGCGTAGTAGAACCCGTCATGCCCGCCCTGCTGGGCCAGCAATTGGCGACCATGGGGTTGTTTGATCCCGGCTGTGGTCGCCAGATCCAGTTCGCGGGCACCCGGCGTACGCTCAAGGAACGCGGCGATGACTTCGGTGTTCTCGGTCGGCAAGGTCGAGCAAGTGGCGTAGAGCAGAATGCCGCCCACCTCAAGGGTTTTCCACATGGCGTCGAGCAACTCGCCTTGCAGTTGCGCAAGGGCAACGATGTCGTCCGGCTGCCGGGTCAGCTTGATGTCCGGGTGACGACGAATCACCCCGGTGGCCGAGCACGGCGCGTCGAGCAGGATGCGCTGGAACGGTTTGCCGTCCCACCATTTTTCGGTATCTCGACCATCGGCGGCGATCAGTTCGGCGCTCAAGCCGAGCCGTTCGAGGTTCTCTTTGACTCGCACCAGACGCTTGGCTTCCAGATCCACCGCGACCACGCCGGCCAGTGCCGGTTCGGCTTCGAGGATGTGGCAAGTCTTGCCACCCGGGGCGCAGCAGGCATCAAGCACTCGCTGGCCTGGCGCCAGATCGAGCAGATCGGCGGCCAGTTGCGCGGCCTCGTCCTGCACGCTGATCCAGCCTTCGGCGAAGCCCGGCAGACTGCGCACGTCGGCGGCGGCGTCGAGAACGATGCCGTCGCGGCTGTAAACGCATGGCGTCGCAGCGATACCCGCCTCAGTCAACAGACCGAGATAGGCATCACGGCTGTGATGGCGGCGGTTGACCCGCAGGATCATCGGCGGGGGCGCGTTGTTCGCCGCGCAGATCGCTTCCCACTGTTCAGGCCAGAAAGCTTTCAGGGATTTTTGCAGCCAGCGCGGGTGAGCGGTGCGCACCACCGGGTCGCGCTCCAGCTCGGCGAAAATCGTTTCGCTTTCGCGTTGGGCATTGCGCAGCACGGCATTGAGCAGGCCTTTGGCCCACGGCTTTTTCAGCTTGTCGGCGCAACCGACGGTTTCGCCGATGGCGGCGTGAGGCGGTACGCGGGTGTAGAGCAATTGGTAGAGACCGACCAGCAGCAACGCCTCGACATCGGCATCCGCCGCTTTGAACGGCTTTTGCAGCAGCTTCTCGGCCAGTGCCGACAGGCGTGGCTGCCAGCGCGCGGTGCCGAACGCCAGATCCTGGGTGAAACCGCGATCACGGTCTTCGACCTTGTCCAGTTGCGTCGGCAGGGAGCTGTTCAGCGAAGCCTTGCCGCTGAGGACGGCGGCGAGTGCCTTGGCGGCGGCCAGACGCGGGTTCATTGCGCGTCCACCGCTGCGCCGAGCACGGTACCGACGGCGAACTTCTCACGACGGCTGTTGAACAGGTCGCTGAAGTTCAGCGCCTTGCCGCCGGGCAATTGCAGGCGAGTCAGGCACAGCGCCTGTTCGCCGCAAGCGACGATCAGGCCGTCCTTGCTGGCGCTGAGCACCTCACCCGGCGCGCCTTTACCTTCAACAAGCGTCGCCGCCAGCACTTTCAGCGCTTCACCGTTGAGGGTGCTGTGGGTAATCGGCCATGGGTTGAAGGCGCGTACCAGTCGCTCCAGCTCGACCGCCGGGCGGCTCCAGTCGATGCGTGCTTCGTCTTTGTTCAGCTTGTGCGCGTAGGTGGCGAGTTCGTCATTCTGCACTTCGCCTTCCAGCGTGCCAGCGGCCAGACCGGCAATCGCCTGCACCACGGCTGGCGGGCCCATCTCGGCGAGGCGGTCATGCAGGCTGCCGCCAGTGTCTTCAGCGCTGATCGGGGTGACGACCTTGAGCAGCATCGGCCCGGTATCCAGGCCCGCTTCCATGCGCATCACGGTCACGCCGCTTTCGGCATCACCGTGTTCCACGGCGCGCTGGATCGGCGCCGCACCGCGCCAGCGTGGCAGCAAGGATGCGTGGCTGTTGATGCAGCCCAGGCGTGGAATATCCAGCACCGCTTGCGGCAGGATCAGGCCATAGGCGACCACCACCAGCAAGTCCGGCTGCAGCGCGGCCAGTTCAGCCTGAGCATCAGCGTTGCGCAGGGTCGGCGGCTGCAACACCTGGATATTATTTTCCAGCGCCAACTGTTTAACCGGGCTCGGCATCAGTTTTTGCCCACGACCGGCCGGACGATCCGGTTGGGTGTAAACCGCAACAATCTCGTAAGGGCTGTTCAGCAGGGCCTTGAGGTGCTCGGCGGCGAATTCCGGGGTGCCGGCAAAAACGATGCGCAGTGGCTCAGTCATGAAAGGAGTCTCATAAAAAGAAAAAGGCTTGCCGCAGCAAGCCTTTGAAGAGGGGCATCAAGCGTTCTGGCGATGGAGCTTTTCCAGTTTCTTCTTGATCCGGTCGCGTTTGAGCGTGGACAGGTAGTCGACGAACAACTTGCCGTTGAGGTGGTCGCATTCGTGCTGGATGCACACTGCGAGCAGGCCTTCGGCGATCAGTTCATAAGGCTGGCCGTCGCGGTCCAGCGCCTTGATCCTGACCTTCTGCGGGCGGTCGACGTTTTCGTAGAAACCCGGTACCGAGAGGCAGCCTTCCTGGTATTGCTCCATCTCTTCGGTCAGCGATTCGAACTCGGGGTTGATGAACACCCGCGGTTCGGTGCGGTCTTCGGAAAGGTCCATCACGACGATACGTTGGTGCACGTTGACCTGGGTCGCGGCGAGGCCGATGCCCGGCGCTTCATACATTGTTTCAAACATGTCATCGACCAACTGACGCACTTCGTCGTCCACTACAGCCACAGGCTTGGCGATAGTACGCAGACGCGGGTCCGGGAATTCGAGGATGTTTAAAATGGCCATAGGCTGATTGCTGCACGTATTGAGTAAAGTCGGGTCGATGGCCTGGCAGGTCCGAAGATGCAGGCTACCGTTGTGAAGCGTAGCTAATGCATTTTGCACTAGCGAGCCACGGGGGCTCTGACGGTTCACGCGAACGCACATGATAAAGGGATTCGCTGCATGAGGAAAACACTACTCGCCCTGCTGTTTCTGGCTTCGGCCGGTGCTGCGCAAGGGCAAGTGCAACTCAGGGATGGTTTTCCACAGCAATACACGGTGGTTTCGGGAGACACGCTCTGGGACATTTCCGGCAAATATCTGCGCGAGCCGTGGCAGTGGCCACAGCTGTGGCGGGCCAACCCGCAGATCGAAAACCCCAACCTGATCTACCCCGGCGACACGCTGACGCTCAACTACGTCAATGGCCAGCCGCAACTGACCCTGAACCGTGGCGAGTCACGGGGCACGATCAAACTGTCGCCGCGTATCCGCACCAGCCCGGTGGCCGAGGCGATTCCGAGCATTCCACTCAAATCGATCAACAGTTTTCTGTTGAGCAACCGCATCGTCGACAAGGTCGAGGATTTCGACAAGGCGCCGTACATCGTCGCCGGCGATGCCGAGCGTGTGCTCAGCGGCACTGGCGACCGGATCTTCGCCCGTGGCCATTTCGACCCGAATCAGCCGGTGTACGGCATCTTCCGCCAAGGCAAGGTGTATACGGATCCGCAGACCAAAGAGTTCCTCGGGATCAACGCCGATGACATCGGCGGTGGCGAGATCGTCGCCACCGAAGGAGACGTCGCCACCCTCGCCCTGCAACGCACCACGCAGGAGGTGCGTCTGGGTGACCGCTTGTTCAGTGGCGAAGAGCGTTCGATCAACTCAACCTTCATGCCCAGCGCCCCGACCACCAGCATCAACGGCGTGATCATTGACGTGCCGCGTGGCGTCACCCAGATCGGTGTGATGGACGTGGTTACCCTGAACAAGGGCAAGCGCGACGGCCTGGCCGAAGGCAATGTGCTGGTGGTGATGAAAACCGGGGAAACCGTTCGCGACCGGATCACTGGCCAGCCACTGAAAATTCCTGACGAACGGGCCGGGCTGCTGATGGTGTTCCGCACCTACGACAAGCTCAGTTACGGCCTTGTCCTCAACGCTTCACGCTCGCTGGCGGTGCTCGACAAGGTACGAAACCCTTAGCAGGCTTAACAAGTTACCAACAGAGTTATCCACAGCTTGTTCCGAATGGTTCGGGACTTATAACGGTCAAGGATGATCCACGATGCTGTCTGCCTGTACGTCCGTTTCCCCTGCGGAACTGGAAGCGCGTTTGCGCCTGCACCGTTTGCCGGAAGTCGGTCCGAAACGTTTTGCCAAATTGCTCGAAGCCTTCGGCTCGGCTTCAAAAGCCATCAGTGCGCCGGCCAGTGCCTGGCGTGCGCTGGGTTTACCGGCGGCGTCTGCCGAAGCTCGGCGCAGCCCCGAAGTGCGTGACGGCGCCAGCCATGCATTGCGCTGGCTAGAGCGTCCGCAGCAGCATTTGCTGATGTGGGATCAAGCGGATTATCCGGCGCTGCTGGCGCAGATTCCCGACCCTCCACCGCTGTTATTCGTGGCCGGCGATCCTTTGATTCTGGAAAAACCGCAGCTGGCGATGGTCGGCAGTCGCCGCGCGTCGCGTCCGGGGATGGACACCGCCGCGGCGTTTTCCCGTAGCTTGGCCGGCGCCGGTTTTGTCATTACCAGTGGCCTGGCGTTGGGTATCGATGCGGCCGCCCATCAAGCAGCGCTGGACATCGGCGGGCAAACTGTCGGTGTGCTCGGCACCGGGTTGGAAAAATTTTATCCACAGCGCAATCGCGGACTGGCCGACGCGATGATCGCCTCCGGCAGCGCGGTGCTTTCGGAGTTTCCCCTGGACGCCGGCCCGACGGCGAGCAACTTTCCGCGACGCAACCGAATCATCAGCGGTTTGTCCCTTGGGGTGCTGGTGGTCGAAGCGAGCGTTGCCAGCGGTTCGCTGATCACCGCACGGCTGGCGGCGGAACAGGGGCGCGAGGTGTATGCGATTCCCGGCTCGATCCATCATCCCGGTGCGCGCGGTTGTCACCAATTGATCCGCGACGGTGCGGTGCTGGTGGAAACCATCGAACACATCCTCGAAGCCCTGCGCGGCTGGCAGCATCTGCCGTTATCCACAGACACGCCGAGCACCGATCATCCCCTGTTGAACCTGCTGCATGCCGCGCCGCACACCACTGAGGCGTTGGCCGACAGCAGTGGCTGGGCCTTGCCCAAAGTCCTGGCGGCGCTCACCGAGCTGGAAATGGATGGCTCTGCGGTGTGTGAAAACGGTCGCTGGCTGGCCAGGACACGCTAGGTTTTACAGGGAAGATCGGTAAACTGCGCAAAACCTGTTTGCGGAGAGTTTTTTCATGGTCAACAGTTGGCGTGTGCAACAAGCCGCACGAGAGATTCGCGCCGGGGCGGTGATTGCCTATCCAACCGAAGCCGTCTGGGGGCTGGGTTGCGACCCGTGGAACGAAGAAGCGGTGGATCGGCTCTTGGCGATCAAGAACCGGTCGGTGGACAAGGGCCTGATCCTGGTCGCCGACAACATCCGTCAGTTCGATTTCCTGTTCGAAGACTTCCCGCAAGAGTGGATCGACCGCATGGCCAGCACCTGGCCGGGGCCGAACACCTGGCTGGTGCCGCATCAGAACCTGTTGCCGGAATGGGTGACGGGCGTGCACGACACCGTGGCGCTGCGGGTCAGTGATCATCCGCAGGTGCGGGATCTGTGCTCGATGGTCGGGCCGTTGATCTCGACTTCGGCTAACCCGCAGGGGCGTCCGGCGGCGCGCACGCGGTTGCGCGTCGAGCAGTATTTCCGTGGGCAGATCGACCTGATCCTCGGCGGCCAACTGGGCGGGCGCAAGAACCCCAGCGTGATCCGTGATCTGGCGACCGGCAAGGTCATTCGTCCCGACTGATCCGACCTCGAACGTTTGTAACGTGAGTACTCCTCAGCTTGATCGCGAGGAGTACTACGCGTGCCTGCGATTTATCCTGCAATGATGCTTTTTCGCGTGTCGGAAAAGTCCCCAAGTATCCGGATTCATTGACTTTTCCTACCGAATTCTCAGACCACGTTCCGTGGCAGTATCGCCAAAAGCAACCATCCTTTCCCTGCACTCGAAACACTTCGATAAGTTAAGGTCTGCGGAGAAAGAATGGACACTACGGATTTGCAACTCACGGATTACCTGCAGGCGCTTCAGGTGACGTTGAAAAGTCACCATGAGGGTTGTCGCATCGTGATGCTTGAAGCGGGGGCGGATACCCAGGAGTTCGATCGGTTTATCGATCGGCAATTTCGGCTTCGGCTGCAGCATTACATGCTGACGTCGAGGGCGCGGATGCTCGAAACGAGGCTGGCGACAAGGTCACGCAGCACGCACTTTCTGTTGTATCGGCACGAGCAACTGCTGGCGGTATTGAGGGCGACTCCGGCACCGTTCGAATGGGCCTCGCTGGCGCAGCAACATGTTTCGCCCACGGTGGCGTTATCACGCCATGTCGAATTCAGCCGCTTGATCGCGCAATCACCCAACCCGTTGCCCACTGCGGTCAACGGTCTGTTGGCGGCCGCTGCAGAGTGGGCGATAAAACACGGTTACCAAGGTGTAACCGCGTTGTGCAGGTCGCCACAGCTGCGCCTCTACCAGCGTTTTGGCCTGATGCCGATTGCTTCCAACCCCTTGCATATTGAACAGCGCGCACGCGGTGAGTATTGGGCGTTATCAGCCGAATGGCGGCAAATCCTCGCAGCGGTTCAACAACCGGATCACGTGGCTGTGGGCCACTTGGTGCAAAAACCGTTGGCGTGTCATCCGCAGAGGTTCTGAACGCGTTCAAACAGTCTTGCCAGCCATGGTTTGAAACCCGGACTGGCAAGACGCCGAGAGACGTATCAGGGCAGCAGGATGGTCGAGCCGGTGGTGCGCCGCGCCGACAATTCGGTCTGCGCCTTCGCTGCATCAGCCAGTGGATAACGCTGGTTGATGTCGATCTTGATCTTGCCGCTGATGATCATCTCGAACAGCTCGTCAGCCATGCGCTGCAAGTTTTCGGCGTTGTTGGCGTAGGTCGCCAGGGTTGGCCGGGTCACGTACAGCGAACCCTTGGCCGAGAGAATCCCCAGATTGACCCCGTCCACTGCGCCGGAGGCATTGCCGAAGCTCACCACCAGACCACGTGGCGCCACGCTGTCGAGGGAGGTCAGCCAGGTGTCCTTGCCGACGCCGTCGTAGACCACCGGGACTTTCTTGCCGTCGGTCAGCTCCAGCACCCGCTGCGCAACGTTTTCGTGGCTGTAGTCGATGGTTGCCCAGGCGCCGTTGGCCTTGGCCAGATCGGCTTTTTCCTTCGAGCTGACGGTGCCGATCAGTTTCACGCCCAGTGCCTTGGCCCATTGGCAGGCCAGCGAACCGACACCCCCTGCTGCGGCGTGGAACAGAATGGTTTCGCCGCCCTTGAGTTCATAGGTCTGGCGCAGCAGGTACTGCACGGTCAGGCCCTTGAGCATGACGCCGGCGGCGGTTTCGAAGCTGATCTCGTCCGGCAGCTTCACCAGATTCGCTTCGGGCAGGACGTGCAGCTCGCTGTAAGCGCCCAGCGGACCGCTGCCATACGCGACGCGATCACCGACCTTGAACCGGGTGACGTCGCTGCCTACCGCATCAACGATGCCGGCGCCTTCAGCGCCCAGGCCGGACGGCAAGGCTGGCGGTGCATACAGACCGCTGCGGAAATAGGTGTCGATGAAATTCAAGCCGATCGCCTTGTTCGCCACCCGTACCTGATTCGGGCCGGGCGCGGCGGGTTCGTAGTCGACATATTCGAGCACTTCGGGACCGCCGTGGGCGCGGAACTGGATACGCTTTGCCATCTGCCTGCTCTCCTTGGGTCGTTTGCGAGCCCCCTATCCAACTCCCCTGCTTGATCTTCGTCAACTGCGGCGCGCGGGTCTGCGGTGTTATGCTACGCGCCCATTTGCGCCGACCCCCGCCTGCGGGGCGCCCGCGTAGCTATGCCCTGATTCAAGGTGAAGCCATGACGACCCGCACCGACGCCGTAAAGGCCTATCTGCTCGACCTGCAAGACCGCATCTGCGCCGCACTGGAAACCGAGGACGGCGGCACGCGCTTCGTCGAAGACGCCTGGGCCCGGCCTGCCGGCGGTGGTGGTCGCACTCGCGTGATCGAAAACGGCACGGTGATCGAAAAGGGCGGGGTCAACTTTTCCCACGTATTCGGCAGCGGTCTGCCACCGTCGGCCAGCGCCCATCGTCCGGAACTGGCCGGGCGCGGCTTCGAAGCCCTCGGCGTGTCGCTGGTGATTCACCCGCACAACCCGCATGTGCCGACGTCCCACGCCAACGTGCGCTTTTTCATCGCCGAAAAGGAAGGTGAAGAGCCGGTCTGGTGGTTCGGTGGCGGCTTCGACCTGACCCCGTATTACGGCAACGAAGAAGACTGCATCCACTGGCACCGCGTTGCCGCGCAGGCCTGCGCGCCGTTCGGGCCGGACGTCTATCCGCGTTACAAGGCCTGGTGCGACACCTACTTCCACATCAAGCATCGCCACGAACCGCGCGGCATCGGCGGCCTGTTCTTCGATGACCTGAACGAGTGGGACTTCGACACCAGCTTCGCCTTCATGCGCGCCATCGGTGACGCCTACATCGATGCTTACCTGCCAATCGTGCAGCGGCGCAAGCATGATGCGTTCACCGCCAAGCAGCGGGAATTCCAGGAATTGCGCCGTGGCCGCTACGTCGAGTTCAACCTGGTGTATGACCGCGGCACCCTGTTCGGCCTGCAGTCCGGCGGGCGTACCGAGTCGATCCTCATGTCGTTGCCGCCGCAAGTGCGTTGGGCCTACGACTTCAAAGCCGAGGCCGGCAGCGAAGAAGCGCGCCTGACCGACTACTTCCTGCAAGATCGCGACTGGCTGGCCCAGGCCTGAGGACTGCTGATGGATCGTTACGTCGTTTTCGGTAACCCGATCGGCCACAGCAAGTCGCCGATGATTCATAAACTGTTTGCCGAGCAGACCGGGCAGAGCTTCGACTACAGCACCCTGCTGGCGCCACTCGACGACTTCAGCGGCTGCGCCACGGCGTTCTTTCAGGAGGGGCGCGGCGCCAACGTCACCGTACCGTTCAAGGAAGACGCCTATCGCCTGGCGAACAGCCTGACCGCTCGTGCACAACGAGCCGGCGCAGTGAACACCTTGAGCAAACTGGCCGACGGTACACTGCTCGGTGACAACACCGACGGCGCCGGACTGGTGCGCGACCTGACGGTGAACGCCGGTTTCAGCCTGACCGGCAAACGCATCCTGCTGCTCGGCGCTGGCGGCGCAGTGCGTGGGGCGCTGGAGCCGTTGCTGGCGGAAAAACCGGCGTCGGTGATCATCGCCAATCGCACGGTGGACAAGGCCGAGTTGCTGGCCGAATTGTTCTGTGATCTGGGACCGGTGTCGGCCAGTGGTTTCGACTGGTTGCGCGAGCCGGTGGACGTGATCATCAACGCCACCTCCGCCAGCCTGACCGGCGACGTGCCGCCGATTGCGCCAAGCCTGATCGAGCCGGGGAAGACCCTGTGCTACGACATGATGTACGGCAAAGAGCCGACCGCGTTCTGTCGCTGGGCCAGTGAGCATGGCGCGGCGGTGTCGATGGATGGTTTGGGGATGCTGGCCGAGCAGGCGGCCGAGGCGTTTTTCCTGTGGCGCGGGGTGCGTCCGGATACGGCGCCGGTGCTGGCCGAGCTACGCCGCCAGTTGGCCCTTTAAAAGCTTCGCGAGCAAGCCCGCTCCCACATTGGAATGCGATCAATGTGGGAGCGGGCTTGCTCGCGAATGGCCACACCGCCGATCCTGGATCAATCTTCAAACCGGATCGGGCATTTCTCCGGCCCTTCCAGCTTCCTCAACTCCTCCACCACCTGTGGCCGTGCGCGGCGCAAGGTCAGGCTGCGATCCTGGCGCAGCAGGCGCCGCGCTTCCTGGTGCAGCATCTCCACCCCCGAATAATCGATGAAGTTGATCTGCTGCGCCTCGATCACCACCCGCGTGCCGTGCAGCCGTTGCAGGCGTACTTGCAGATAATGGCTGGCACCGAAGAAGATTGAGCCACCGACCCGCAGCACATCGTCCTCGCCATCGCGCCAATGTTGTACGCGCGGTTGTGAGGTGCGCTTGAGGTAGAAGAACAGCGACGCCAGCACCCCGGCATAGATTGCCGTCTGCAATTCCAGCAGCAGGGTCGCGAGGCACGTCAGCGCCATGACCACGAACTCGGCGCGGCTGACCCGCAGCAACGAGCGGATGCCGCGATGATCCACCAGTCCCCAGGCGATCAGCAGAATGCTCCCGGCCATGGCCGGAATTGGAATGTGCGAGATCAGGCCCGTGCCGAAAATCGCGAACAACGCGACCCAGATCGCCGAAAACACCCCGGCCAGCGGCGAACAGGCGCCTGCCTCGTAACTCAGGCCTGAACGGGTGAACGAGCCGGCCGACAGCGACCCGGAGAAGAACGCACCGACGATATTCGATAAGCCCTGCGCGCGAACTTCCTGATTGGCATCGAGCAACTGCTGCGAGCGTGCAGCAATCGAGCGGGCAATCGACAGGCTGGTGACCAGCCCGAGCATGCCCACCGCCACCGCGCTCGGCAGCAATCGCAGAATCAGATCCAGATCCAGCGGCAAACCACTGAACGGTGGCAAACGCCCGACAAAGGCGCTGACCAGATGCACATGACCGAATATCGACGGCCATAGCCACACTACCGCACTGCCCAGCACCAGGGTTATCAACAGGGTTGGCCAGCGTGGTAGCAGTTGTTTGAGCACGAAACCGACCACTACCGTGGCCACGCCCAATACCAGTGAAGGTTTATCCACAGCCCGCAGGTGCTGCAGCAAGTCCATCAGGCTGGCCAGTGCTGTGGCTTTCGCCGGAAGGTCCAGCCCCAACAGGTTCGGCAGTTGCCCGATGGCAATCACCACCGCTGCGCCAAGGGTGAAACCCAGCACCACTGAATGCGAGACGAAATTCACCAAAGCGCCGAAGCGCAGCAGGCCGAGCAGCCACTGGAAAATCCCGGCGAGGAAGGTCAGCAGCAGGATCAGAGTGATGTAGTCCTGCGACGCCGGCACGGCCAGAGGACTGACGCTGGCGAACAGCACTATGGAGATGGCGGCTGTCGGGCCGCAGATCAGGTGCCAAGATGAACCCCACAAACAGGAGATCAACACTGGGATGATCGCAGCGTAGAGGCCATATTCGGGTGGGAGACCGGCTATCAGCGCGTAGGCAATCGACTGGGGTAACGCGAGAATTGCGCCGCTGAGGCCGATGATCAGATCCCGTCCTACGCTGGCGCGTGTTTGCCGCGGGAGCCAGGTGAGAAAAGGGAAGAGAGAGTGGCGGCTGGGGGAGGCCATGGATCCTCGCGGTTGGGGTTTTGTTCAAGGTTATCAGGGTGTCAGGGAAAGGGCCCTCACCCTAGCCCTCTCCCGGAGGGAGAGGGGACTGACCGAGGTGTTTGATGGAGATGCACCGACCTGCAATTTCGGAGTTGAGCGCAAGTTTAGAATCCAACAAATATCGGCTCCCTTCCCCCTCGCCCCCTTGGGGGAGAGGGCTGGGGTGAGGGGGCAAAAATCTCAAGCCAAGCCCAATTCCAACAAACCCATAAATCAAAGCTTCGCCTTAACCGCCGCCAACGCATCCTTCCCGTCAACCGTCTTCACCCCGTCCAGCCACTTGTCCAACACCGCCGGATTCGCCTTGATCCACGCCTTCGCCGCCGCGGCATTAGTGACCTTCTTGTTCACCACCTCAGCCATGATGCTGTTTTCCATCTCCTGCGTGAACGAAAGATTGGTCAGCAATTTACCCACATTCGGACAGGCCTCGGCGTAGCCTTTGCGCGTTAACGTGAACACGCTGCCGGTGTCGCCAAAGTATTTCTCGCCGCCCTTCAGGTAATGCATTTTCAACTGCACGTTCATCGGGTGCGGGGTCCAGCCGAGGAAGGTGACGAATTTCTGCTTCTTCACCGCCCGCGAGACTTCGGCGAGCATCGCCTGTTCGCTGGACTCGATCAGCTTCCACTGACCGAGGTCGAAGTCGTTCTTCTTGATGATTTCCTGCAACGAGATGTTCGCTGGCGCACCCGAGCCGATGCCGTAGATCTTCTTCTCGAATTTATCGGCGTATTTGTTCAGGTCGGCAAAATTGTGCACACCGGCGTCCCACACGTAGTCCGGCACGGCCAGGGTGAACTCGGTGCCGTCGAGGTTCTTCGCCAGTTGCGTCACGTCGCCAGTGGCGACGAATTTGTCGTAGAAGCCCTGCTGCGCCGGCATCCAGTTACCGAGGAACACGTCCACCTGGCCGTCCTTCAAACCACCAAAGGTGATCGGTACCGCGAGGGTGTCGACCTTGGCCTTGTAGCCCATGCCGTCCAGCAAAAAACCGGCGATGGCGTTGGTCGCGGCGATGTCGCTCCAGCCCGGATCGGCCATCTTCACTGTTTCGCAGCTTTGCTCGGCGAAGGCCGAGGCACTGCCCAGGGCCAACAGGCCAATCGTCAGTGCTGTGGATAACTTGCGCATGGACTTCCCCTTAACATTATTGGTTTTGGCAGGGTTGTGGATAACGGGCCTTGCGCTCCAGATCGTCGAGGTCGATGTGGTTGCGCATGTACTGCTGACTGGCGTCCACCAGCGGCTGGTGATCCCAGCTCTTCAGCTTGCCGAGGGTCAGCGCCTCGGCGACGAAACGGCGGCGGCGCTGGCTGGCGAGCACATCGCGGTGGATTGCCGGAATGTCCCACTTGGTCCGCGCTTCGGCGAGAAAATCGTCGAACAGCTGGCGATGTTGCGGCGACTGGCTGAGTTCTTCGCGTTCACGCGGGTCGTTGTGCACATCGAAGAGTAGGCAAGGGTCGCTTTCGCTGTAGATAAACTTGTACGCGCCGCGACGGATCATCATCAGCGGGCTGACCGTGCCTTCGGCCATGTACTCGCCGAACACTTCGTCGTGGCCACCCTGCCCTTGCAGGTGCGCCAACAGCGAGCGGCCGTCCAGTGGCAGGCCCGGTTCCAGCGTGCCGCCAGCCAGCTCGACGAAGGTCGGCAACAGGTCAGCGGTGGACACGGCAGCACTGATCCGCCCGGCAGCGAACTGACTTGGGGCACTTATCAACAGGGGCACGCGGGCCGCCATCTCGAACCAGTGCATTTTGTACCAGAGGCCTTTCTCGCCGAGCATGTCGCCGTGGTCGCCGGAGAAGACGATGATGGTGTCGTCGATCAGACCGGTATCCTCGAGGGTTTGCAGGAGTTTGCCGACGTTGGCGTCGATATAGCTGCAAGCCCCGAAGTACGCCCGGCGTGCGTCGCGGATTTTGGCCACCGGCAGCGGCTTGTCCCACAAGTCGTAGACCTTGAGCAGACGCTGCGAGTGTGGATCGAGGGAATGTTGATCCGGGGTGGTCGGCAACGGGATGTCGCCGTCGTCATACAAATCCCAGAACGCCTTGGGAATCGTGTACGGGTCGTGGGGGTGGGTCATCGACACGGTTAGGCAGAACGGCTGGTCGCCGTCCTCGCGAATATGGTCGAACAGGTACTGCTGGGCCTTGAACACCACCTCTTCATCGAAGTCGAGCTGGTTGGTGCGCACGCATGGCCCGGCCTGCAGCACCGAGGACATGTTGTGATACCAGCTCGGGCGCACGTCCGGTTCGTCCCAGTTCACTGCCCAGCCGTAGTCGGCCGGATAGATGTCGCTGGTCAGGCGTTCTTCATAACCATGCAGTTGATCCGGGCCGCAGAAATGCATCTTGCCCGACAGCGCCGTGCGATAGCCGAGGCGGCGCAGGTAGTGGGCGTAGGTCGGAATATCGGCGGGGAAATCGGCGGCGTTGTCGTAGGCGCCGATCTTGCTCGGCAACTGGCCGCTGACCAGGGTGAAACGCGACGGCGCGCACAATGGGCTGTTGCAGTAAGCGGCGTCGAACACCACGCCTTGGGCGGCGAGACGCGAAAGATTCGGCAGTTTGATTGGCGACGGGCCATAGATCGGCAACATTGGCGCGGCCATTTGATCGGCCATGATGAAAAGAATGTTCTTGCGCTTCATGTGATCGCGGCATTCCATAGTGAATATTTATGCGACATTGCTGCGATCGAGCATGGAGTCCATGCCCAGTCCGGTAAAGCCCGCGCCGGACAATGACTAGGATAAGCCCAGCTTATGTATGACGCCCTCGGAAACCTGTCGCTCGACCTGCTGCGCGCTTTTGAGGCAGCGGCGCGCCATCGCAGCTTTACCGCGGCGGCGGTGGAACTGGGCACCACGCAACCGGCGATCAGCCAGCAGATCAAGCGTTTGGAAGAACAGCTGGGTACGCGGCTGTTTGACCGGATCTACCGCGGTATCGAACTGACCGAGGGCGGGACGATCCTGTTCGAGCAGGTTAAGCTCGGTCTGCAGCATATCGATGCAGGGTTGAGCGCAATCAGTACACAGCAGCAACATGAGGTGTTGCAGGTCGCCACCGATTTCGCCTTTGCCGCGTATTGGCTGATGCCGCGCCTGCACCGCTTTCATGAAGCCAATCCGCAGGTCGACGTCAGCCTGGTGACCAGCGAGCGCAACCACAACATGCTGCGCACCGACATCGATGTCGCGGTGCTGTTTGGCGATGGGCGCTTCAAGCAGGGTGAAAGCCATTGGCTGTTCAGCGAAGAAGTGTTTCCGGTGTGCAGCCCGCAGTTGCTCAAGGACCGGCCCCTGCCCTTGCCCGCGCAGGCGTTGCTGGAGTTTCCGCTGCTGCACCTGCGCGGTGAAAACAGCAGCAACTGGTTCGACTGGAGCGGCCTGTTTCGCGAACTGGGCATCACGACCCCGCCGGCACCGGGGCAATTGCGTTTCGACAATTACACGCTGTTGATTCAAGCGGCCATTGGCGGTCAGGGCGTCGCTATCGGCTGGCGTCACCTTGTGGATAACTTGCTGACTCAGGGCTTGCTGTGCCGGCCCATTGCCGAGACCACACTGTCGCGTTTGGGTTATTACGTGGTGCTGCCACAACGTAAACGCCGTGGTGCGTTGATTCAACAGTTTGTCGACTGGTTGATGGCCGAGCAGGCGAGCAGCGCCGAATCCCTCAGCGGGCTGGCGCTGCCGTCGATTGCGGTTTGAGGATTCAGTCAGAGGCGGCCACGAAATTCACATGCTGATGCACATGCAGGTTCAGCCGCAGCTCATCGGCAATTCCCACCGCGACCCGGTTCAGGCGTTCCAGCGGCTCCGTCAGCCCCGGCTCGAGATTGCTGCCGACCTGGCTGAAATGCTCGATGGTCAGCCCCGCTACACCGTGGGGCGCGTTCACCAGCGTCCATTGCAACGGGCTGCTTTGCAGGGCTTCGCGGATTTCTTCGGCGGCGTGGCGTTGCAGCTCGTCGTCCAGATCCGGCTCGTCGAGCACGGCAAAATTCCCCACCAGAAACAGCCGTGACACGTTGGCCGCTTGCAGGCCGTCGACCAACGCATCGACCGCCAGCACCTGTTCCACCGGCCCCAGCACCACGGAGCGTTCCACATGGTCGCTGCTGAACGGCAGGCCTGGCGCGTCCAGCAAGCAGATCACCGCCGAGCTGCCCGCTACGCTTTGCTTGACCCGCTCGGCGTCGAACAGATCGCCACTCTTGGTGCGCAGGCCGGGACGTGGCGCGAGTACGTTCAAATCGTCGAGAATCGCGATGACTTCATGCTGCCTGCGCAGCATTTCAGCCATCAACGCGCCGCCGAGGCTGGCCATGGCACCATAGAGCACTACCTTCACCGCCGGGGTTTCGGCATTTTTCATGGCTGAGCTCCTGTTCCTGTCATATCGCGTGTGACCCACAGGAAACGGCGAGGGTTCGAATCGATTCAGAGGCTTGCAGATGCACACGATCAAGGGCTACCACGCCCATATCTATTACGACGCCAGCACGATCGCCCAGGCCCGGGCCTTGTGCGAACTGGCGGCGCAGACATTTACCTTGAAGATGGGCCGGATGCACGAGCGCCCGGTCGGCCCGCACCCGGACTGGAGCTGCCAACTGGCCTTTGGCCCGGAGCTGATTGGCGAGGTGCTGCCGTGGCTGGCGCTCAATCGCAAGGGACTGGTGGTGTTCCTGCACCCGGACACTGGCGATGATTTGCTCGACCACACCGAGCATGCGATCTGGATGGGCGCGATCCGCCCGCTGGACCTGTCTATTTTTTAATCAAAGAGTTTCTTCCGGTTCCCCCGGCAGATGCTCGTCAAGACGCAGCCAAGGCAACTGGCTGTCAGTCCAGATATGCCGCTCGGCTGCTGCGCGCTCCGGGTGATCCAGCGTGGCAATGGTCACATCGATGCTTTCGGGGCTGAGCAGGGTCACCAGCGCCAGCTGCGCCCCGCACTGCGCACAGAAGTAGCGCGCGCAACTGCTCGACGAGTCATAGCGCGAAGGCGTCCCGGTCAGCCACTGAAAGCTGGCCATCGGCACGGTGATCCACGTGGTGACGATGCCACCGCTGACCTTGCGGCAGATCGAACAATGGCAGTGGGCGATGTCACGTAAAGTCCCGCTGAACTGATAGCGAATGTGTCCGCAGTGGCAGCCACCGTTGTGCAATTCACCCATGTCCGCGCCCTCCCGTCCCCGAATTGATTGACTCTAGCTGCATCCGACGGCCGGTTGACCATTCGCCCCACGCTTTCTTCAGCGAAAGGTAGTTGAAAGGTTGCCCGATTAGGATCGCCGCCACTACCGGCAACAGACCGGTTGGCCAAGGCGTGTGATCGCTCGCACGTCAGGCCCAATTAACAACAACAATGGTGATTCTGATGTCCTCTGTAGCCCGCCTTCTCGCTGAAACTCCGCCCGTACGTCTCGTGCTTCCCGTTCTGCGCTGATCCCGTCCGATCCGCTCACTTCACTCGCCGCGCTACGCCTGGAGTATTCCCATGCTGACTTTCCTTGGCTTTGCCATGGTCATCACGTTCATGTTCCTGATCATGACCAAGCGCCTGTCTGCGCTGATCGCCCTGATCATCATCCCGATCCTGTTCGCCCTGTTCGGTGGCTTTGCGCCGAAGATCGGCCCGATGATGCTCGAAGGTATCACCAAGCTCGCGCCGACCGGCGTGATGCTGATGTTCGCCATTCTGTACTTCGCCCTGATGATCGACTCCGGCCTGTTTGACCCGGCCGTGCGCAAGATCCTCAAACTGGTCAAGGGCGACCCGTTGAAAGTTTCGGTCGGTACCGCCGTGCTGGCGCTCGTCGTCTCCCTCGATGGTGACGGCGCGACCACTTACATGATCTGCGTGGCCGCCATGCTGCCGCTGTACAGCCGCATCGGCATGAGCCCGCGAATCATGGCCGGTCTGATCATCCTCGCCGGTGGCGTGATGAACATGACCCCCTGGGGTGGCCCGACCGCCCGTGCCGCCAGTGCGCTGCATGTCGATCCGTCGGACATCTTCGTGCCGATGATCCCGGCGATGGCCGCCGGTGTGGTGGCGATCCTGATCATTGCCTACTTCTACGGCAAACGTGAACGTGCGCGTCTGGGTGAGCTGCACCTGATTGGCGACGAGATCGATCACAGCGAAATCAGCGTGTCACAATTCCCGGATGCCCGTCGTCCGAAGCTGATCTGGTTCAACGGCCTGCTGACCCTGGCGCTGATGTGCACCCTGATCGCCGGCCTGCTGCCGCTGCCGGTGCTGTTCATGGTGGCGTTCAGCATCGCGATGATCGTCAACTACCCTTGCCTGCAAATGCAGAAGGACCGTGTTTCGGCCCACGCCGGTAGCGTGCTGTCGGTGGTCAGTCTGATTTTCGCGGCGGGTATCTTCACCGGTATCCTGTCCGGAACCGGCATGGTCGACGCCATGTCGAAAAGCCTGCTGGCGGTGATTCCGGACTTCCTCGGCCCGTACCTGGCGGTCATCACGGCGCTGGTGAGCATGCCGTTCACGTTCTTCATGTCGAACGACGCGTTCTACTACGGCGTGTTGCCGGTGCTCTCCGAAGCGGCCAGCCATTACGGCATCACCGCGGTGGAAATGGCCCGTGCCTCGATCGTCGGTCAGCCCGTCCACCTGCTGAGTCCACTGGTTCCGTCGACTTACCTGCTGGTGGCGTTGGCCGGTATCGAATTCGGTGACCACCAGCGCTTCACCCTGAAGTGGGCAGTGCTGGTCTGCCTGTGCATACTGGTGGCCGCCTTGCTGCTGGGGACTTTCCCGCTGTTCAGCACGTTGTAACGGCATTCACTCACCATGACGCCAGCTGCTTGCTGGCGTCATGGTTTAACACTCGCTCAAAGGAATACACATGGATTGGCTGACCAACCCCGAAATCTGGGTTGCCTTCTTTACCCTGACCGCCCTGGAAATCGTTCTGGGCATCGATAACATCATCATGATTTCGATCCTGGTCAGCCGCATGCCCAAACACATGCAGCAGCGCACGCGGATCTTCGGGCTTGGCCTGGCGATGATCACGCGGATCCTGTTGCTGCTGTCGATCACCTGGGTCATGCGCCTGACGGCCGACCTGTTCGTGGTGTTCGGCCAGGGCATTTCCGGTCGCGACCTGATCCTGTTCTTCGGTGGTCTGTTCCTGCTGTGGAAGAGCTCGCAAGAGATGTACCACGCGCTTGAAGGCGAAGACGAAAGTGGCGACGAGCCTTCGGGCAAGGGCGGCAACTTCCTCTACACCATCATCCAGATCGCGATCATCGACATCGTGTTCTCGCTGGATTCGGTGATCACCGCTGTCGGCATGGTGTCCCACGTGCCGGTGATGGTCGCGGCGATTGTCGTGGCGGTGCTGGTGATGATGCTGGCCTCGGGCAAGATCAGCGAATTCATCGACGAGCACCCGTCGCTGAAGATGCTCGCGCTGTCGTTCCTGCTGGTGGTCGGTACTGTACTGATTGCCGAAGCGTTCGACGTGCACGTGCCGAAGGGCTACGTCTACTTCGCCATGGGCTTCTCGCTGGCGGTTGAAGCGATCAACATCAAACTGCGCACGGCGATGGCCAAGAAGAAAAAGCAGCAGGAACCAGTGAAACTGCGCAAGGACATCCCGGGGCAGTAATCCGGTAGCACATACGCAACACCCCTTGTAGGAGTGAGCCTGCTCGCGATAGCGGCCTGTCAGTCAACATCAATGTTGAAGCTGATGGCCCTATCGCGAGCAGGCTCACTCCTACATTTGTTTGTGCATCACAGGGGACGTGCATGAGCCCATTTTCATGACACTTTTGTTTCAATCCACTGTTTAGCTGTGCAATGCTGGCGCCCAGTCCGTTAGCCAACTACAGCTTAAGTATCAAAAACGTAGAAACCGCGCGGTACCGTCAACTTGCTCCTCTGGGGCGCTGCTACTACAGGGGGTCTGCATGCTCACCCTGCTCAATCTGCTTTCTGCCGTGGCCCTGCTGATCTGGGGCACGCACATCGTCCGAACCGGCATCCTGCGGGTGTACGGCACCAACCTGCGCCATGTGATTGGCCAGAACATGTCCAAACGCTGGCTCGCCTTTGTGGCCGGCATCGTCGTGACCGCGATGGTACAGAGCAGCAACGCCACCGCCATGCTCGTCACTTCTTTCGTCGGCCAGGGCCTGATGGCGCTGACCCCGGCGCTGGCGACCATGCTCGGCGCCGACGTCGGTACTGCGCTGATGGCGCGGGTGCTGACGTTCGACCTGTCGTGGCTGTCGCCGCTGCTGATTTTTCTCGGGGTGATCTTCTTCCTGTCGCGCAAACAGACGCGGCTCGGCCAGATGGGCCGGGTGGCGATTGGCCTGGGGCTGATCATTCTCGCGCTGCAACTGATCGTCGAAGCCGCCGCACCGATCACCCACGCCCAAGGGGTGAAGGTGATCTTCGCCTCGCTGACCGGCGACATCCTGCTCGACGCCCTGGTCGGCGCGCTGTTCGCAATGATTTCCTACTCCAGCCTCGCCGCCGTGCTGCTGACCGCCACGCTGGCCGGCGCCAGCGTGATCAGCCTGCCGGTGGCGATCGGTCTGGTGATTGGCGCCAACATCGGCAGCGGTGTGCTGGCGTTCATGAGCACCAGCATGCAGAACGCGGCCGGGCGGCAAGTGGCCTTGGGCAGCCTGCTGTACAAACTGATCGGACTGCTGCTGATCATTCCGGTGCTCGATCCGCTGGTGCACTGGATCGACAGCCTCGATTTCAGCTCGCAGGAAATGGTCATCGGCTTCCACCTGCTCTACAACACCGCGCGCTGCCTGATCCTGCTGCCGAGTGTCGGGCCGATGGCGCGGCTGTGTGCCTGGCTACTGCCGGAGCGTCCGGAGGTCAACGGCACCGCCAAACCCCGGCATCTGGACCCGACAGCGCTGGTCACGCCGAGTCTGGCGCTGGCCAATGCCGCTCGCGAGACCCTGCGCATGGGCGACCTGATCGACAACATGCTCGATGCCACGCTCGATGTGCTGCGTGGCAAGCAGACATCGGTCACCCTCGAAATGCGCCGCATGACCGATGATGTCGAAGCACTGTACAGCGCGATCAAGCTTTATCTGGCGCAAATGCCGCGCGAGGATCTCGGCGAGCAGGACAGTCGGCGTTGGGCGGAGACCATCGAGCTGGCGATCAACCTGAAACTGGCGAGCGACCTGATCGAACGCATGCTGCGCAAGGTGCAGCAGCAGAAAACTTCGCAACGTCGCTCGTTTTCCGAGGAAGGCCTGGAAGATCTGGCCGGACTGCATCAGCAACTGATAGCCAATCTACGGCTGGGGCTGTCGGTGTTTCTCAGTGGGGACAAGGAAAGCGCGCGTCAGTTGCTGCGCGAAAAACGTCGCTTCCGCGCGCAGGAACGGCGTCTGGCCCATGCCCATGTCAGCCGTTTGCAACGTAAGATCGTGCAGAGTCTGGAAACCAGTTCGCTGCACCTTGAGCTGATTGCGGACATGAAGCGCTTGAATTCGCTGTTTTGCAGCAGTGCTTATGTGGTGCTGGAAACGGCGGATACCGGGGCCCTGGAAGCGGATGATATTGCCGACATTACGCATTCGCCTTGAACGTCTGGGGCTGGTGTCAGTCAGTAACATTGATTCAGCTTTCAGGAAGCTATCGCGTGCAGGCTCACTCCTACAGGGGGACGCATTCCAAATGTAGGAGTGAGCCTGCTCGCGATGAGGGCCTGACTGACGACACGGATCTCCAAATCAGCCGTACGGAAGCCTGTTATGCGTTGCCTGTTGTTCGCCTGTCTGTTGCTCGGTTCCCTGCCCGCCTTCGCCGTTGATCGATTTCAAGTCGAGGGCTATGCGCTGCCCAACGGTTTGCAGCTGTTGCTCAAGCCCGGTACCGAGCGCGGGCATGTGGCGATCCGCCTGGTGGTGGGGGTCGGCCTTGACGATTTCGACTGCGATGAAAAAGAGCTGCCGCACCTGCTCGAGCATCTGCTGTTCAGCGGCGTCGATGCCACGGGTGAAGGCGGTCTCGAGGAGCGCATGCAGGCGCTGGGCGGCGAGTGGAACGCGTTCACCAGCAACGCTGACACCACGTTCGTCATCGAAGCCCCGGCGAAGAACCAGCGCAAGGTCCTCGACCTGCTGCTCGGCCTGCTGACCCAGACCCGCATCGACGACAACGCGATCAACGCCGCCAAACGCGTGGTCGAGCGCGAGGACGGTGGCCATTACACGCGCCTGCAACGCTTTCTCGACCGTCAGGATCTGGGCCACACCGCGAGCAATCAACTGGCGGTGGAACTGGGCCTGAAATGCCCGCAACGGGCCGAGGTCGGTCACCTTACCCAGCAGCAACTGGAGAGGGTGCGCAAGACCTGGTACGCGCCGAACAACATGACCCTGATCGTCGTCGGCGAGCTCGACAAGTTGCTGCCGGCTTATCTGGAGCGAACCTGGGGCACACTCCAAGCAGTGGACCCGGCGGAGCACCGTGAGCTGCCGGACATCCGTACCAGCGCGGCCCATGAACGCACCCTCACCCGCGGCTTCATTGGCGACAGCGCCAAGCTGCACTGGCTGGTGCCGGAGCCGATGCTGGACGATCAGTACGACGAGACTTTCGACATCCTCAAGGACTACCTCGACTGGGCACTGTACCGGCAGATCCGCCTGAACCATGGCTTGTCCTACGGGCCATGGGCCGAGCGAGAAGTGTTTGGCGGGGTCGGCTTCATGAGCCTCAACGCCGATGTCGATCGCGATGACCTTGCCGAAGCCCAGCAGGTGCTGAAAGACCTCAAGGCCGACCTGCTGAAAAACGGCCTCGACCCCGACACCTTCGCCCGGATCAAGCAGGTGGCCATCGCCCATCAGGCCTGGGCGGTGCAAGGCAACAGCGCGATGGCCGACTACTACTGGAGCGCGCTGGGCGACTACGAGGACGGGCGCTTTGCCAACCCGGCCCGGGAGCTGCAAGGCGTGACGCTGGAAACCGCGAACAAGGCCATGCGCGAGTTGCTGTTGCAGCCGGGGTATTTGCGGATCGAGAAGCCGTTGCTCAGTGATGATCAGGTGTTGTGGTTGATTGCCGGTGGTCTCGGCGTGGTGTTGCTGGTGCTGATTGGCTGGCGCCTGCACCGCCGCCAACCAGCCGAACACTAACCCTGTGGGAGCGAGCCTGCTCGCGAATGCGGTAGATCATGCAACAAATGCAGTGACTGATACGACGCCTTCGCGAGCAAGCTCGCTCCCACAGGGATCTGTGGTGATTTTACTGACCGGGAGCCTCGCCACGTCGCCTGGCGGACGGTACTCTGTCGGGGTTTTTTCCTACCCAGTCGTGAACCGTCCACATGTCGAAAATAACCCTCCTGATCCAGCGCATTCTCGAACTGATGAAGCGCTACCCCGGGGTCATTGCGCTTGGCGGTTTCATCTCCGGGGTCGGCAGTTTCATTCTGGTCGATCGCCAGCAAGGCCTGGCGAGCTGGATCACCATCATCATGCTGCTCAGCTGGATCTGGCTGATGCTGGAAAACACCCTGACCGGGTTGTTCACCCGCATCTTCAAACGGGAAATCCCCCAGCCGCTGCTACGTTACGCAACGCAGATGATCCACCAGGAAAGCCTGTTTTTCGTCCTGCCGTTTTTCTTCATCACTACCACCTGGAACAGCGGCCAGCTGATCTTCACCGGTCTGCTGTGCATCGCCGCGCTGATCTCGATTGTCGACCCGCTCTACTACAAATGGCTGGCGCCACGGCGCTGGGCGTTTCTCGCGCTGCACACCCTGACCCTGTTCGCCGCCCTGCTTACCGCGCTGCCAGTGATCATGCACCTGACCACCGCACAGAGTTTCAAGTGGGCGCTAGGCACGGCGGTGGTGCTGTCGTTCCCGAGTCTGGCGTCGATCTTCCCGATCCGCACTGTGCGCAACGCGCTGGCGATCCTGTGCATCACCGTCGGGATCGGCGCCGTCGGCTGGATGCTGCGCTCCTGGGTGCCGCCGGCCACGCTGTGGATGACCGATGTGGCGATCAGCACCCAGTTGCAGGACCGCACCCCCGGCGCCAGCCTCGACGAGGTCAGCGCCGAACAGATCCGCAACGGCGGGCTCTATGCCTACACCGCAATCAACGCGCCGCGCGGGCTGGATGAGCGCATTTATCACGTGTGGCAATTCAACGGTCAGGAAGTCGACCGCATCGCCCTCGATATCCACGGCGGGCGCAAGGAAGGCTACCGCGCCTGGACGCACAAGCAGAACTTCCCTGGCAACCCGGCGGGCAAGTGGCAGGGGCGGGGGCTGACCGAAGACGGCCAGGTGATCGGTGTGCTGCGTTTCGAAGTGACGGACAGCACAGCGATCAAAGAAAAGTAATCCGGTTCGTGCTATTACGTATGCCTGCGTATTTAGCCGAACAAGCACGGAGCTTATGACCAGCAGCTCGATGACCGGTAATGCCCGACTGGACACGTCGCTCAGCCCTGCCCGCCTGCGGGTGTCCGGGGACTGGACGCTTGCCCATTACGCCGACCTCAAGCACCTGACCGAAAAGCTCCACGGCCAGTACGACGCCAATACCGTGGTTGATCTCAACAGCCTCGGCGCCCTCGACACCGCTGGCGCGTCCCTGCTGGTTGAGCTGCTTGGTTCCGAACGCCTGGGCAAATCCGCCGAACACCCCGATTGCACGATTTCCCCGGCTGACCGCGCGCTGCTGCAAACCGTGTATCGCTCTCTGACCGACTTCTGCGTGCCGATCAAGGAGCCGGAAGTCAGCGTCAGCGTGCAACTGCTGACCCGCATCGGGCGCGCGGTGGAAACGGTCTGGCAGGACACTCTGCAAGTGTTGGGTTTTATCGGCCTGATCCTCGAAACCATCGCCCGCAACCTGTTCCGGCCCAAGCGCTGGCGGGTCACGCCCGTCGTTGCGCACATCGAACAGACCGGCCTCGACGCCGCGCCGATCGTGGCGCTGCTGACCTTTCTGGTTGGCGCGGTGGTGGCGTTTCTCGGCGCGACGGTGCTGGCCAGTTTTGGCGCGACGATCTTTACCGTGGACCTGGTGGGATTCTCGTTTTTGCGCGAGTTCGGCGTGTTGCTCACGGCGATCCTGATGGCCGGTCGTACTGCCAGTGCGTTCACCGCGCAGATCGGCTCGATGAAGGCCAATGAAGAGATCGACGCGATCCGCACCCTCGGCCTCGACCCGATGGAGCTGCTGGTGGTGCCCCGCGTGTTGGCGATGCTGGTGGCGTTGCCGATGCTGACGTTCCTGGCGATGCTCTGCGGCATCATCGGCGGTGGTGTGGTGTGTGCGGTATCGTTGGGGATCTCGCCGGCGATGTTTCTCTCGCTGCTGCAAAGCGACATTGGCATCCAGCATTTTCTGGTCGGTCTGGTGAAAGCGCCGATCTTTGCCTTCCTGATCGCGACGATCGGTTGCCTGGAAGGCTTCAAGGTCAGCGGCAGCGCCGAATCGGTCGGCGCGCACACCACCTCCGCCGTGGTGCAGTCGATTTTCGTGGTGATCGTGCTCGATGCGGTGGCTGCGCTGTTCTTCATGGAGATGGGCTGGTGAGTCGTCTACCCCGCGCGCCCTCGGAGGCGGTGATTGAAGTCCGTGGCCTGTGCAATCGCTTTGGCAGCCAGAGCGTGCACGAGAACCTCGATCTGGATCTGTACAAAGGCGAAATCCTTGCCGTGGTTGGCGGCTCCGGCAGCGGCAAATCGGTGCTGCTGCGCAGCATCGTCGGGCTGCGTCGGCCCAGCGAAGGCAACGTGAAGGTGTTCGGCCAGAACCTGCCGAGCCTGTCCGAGCATGAGCGTTCGCTGGTCGAACGGCGTTTCGGCGTGCTGTTCCAGAAAGGCGCGCTGTTCTCCTCGCTGACGGTGACCGAGAACGTCGCCCTGCCGCTGATCGAACACGCCGGCCTGAGTCGCAACGACGCCGAGCATCTGGCGGCGGTGAAACTGGCGCTGGCCGGGCTACCGCTGTCGGCGGCGGACAAATACCCGGCCTCGCTGTCCGGCGGCATGATCAAGCGCGCCGCGCTGGCCCGGGCACTGGCGCTGGACCCCGACATCCTGTTCCTCGACGAACCCACCGCCGGCCTCGATCCGATTGGCGCGGCGGCGTTCGATCAACTGATCCTGACCCTGCGCGATGCGCTGGGCCTGAGCGTGTTTCTGGTGACCCACGACCTCGACACGCTCTACACCATTACCGACCGTGTGGCGGTGCTGGCGCAGAAGAAGGTGCTGGTCGCCGGCCCTATCGACGTGGTCTCGGAAACCGATGACGCGTGGATTCACGAATACTTTCACGGCCCGCGCGGCCGCTCGGCGCTGGACGCCGCCAAATTGCTCAACGAGGTCTGACATGGAAACCCGAGCCCATCATGTGTTGATCGGCCTGTTCTCAGTGATTGTCGTGGCGGGCGCCCTGCTCTTCGGCCTGTGGCTGGCCAAGTCCAGCGTCGACACCGAGTTCAAGGATTACGAAGTGGTCTTCAACGAGGCGGTCAGCGGCCTGTCCAAGGGCAGCCCGGTGCAGTACAGCGGGATCAAGGTCGGCGACGTGGTCAGCCTGCGTCTCGACCCGAAAGACCCACGGCGGGTATTGGCGCGGATTCGCCTCGGCGGCGACACGCCGGTCAAGGAAGACACCCAGGCCAAACTGGCCTTGGCCGGGATCACCGGGACCTCGATCATCCAGCTCAGCGGCGGCACCCCGCAGAGCCCGAAACTGCGCGGGCATGACGGCGAGTTGCCGACCATCGTCGCGGCGCCCTCGCCTATCTCACGCCTGCTCAACGACAGCAACGACTTGATGAGCGGCATCACCGCGCTGCTGAGCAATGCCAACCAGATGTTCTCCCCGGAGAACGTCGAGCGTGTGAGCAACACCCTGGCGCATCTGGAGCAGACCACCGGCTCGATCAACGATCAGCGCGGCGACTTGCGTCAGGCCATGCAGCAACTGGCGAGTGTCGGCAAACAGGCCGGCAGCATGCTCGAACAGACATCGCTGCTGATGCGCAACGCCAACGGCCTGCTCAACGATCAAGGCAAACAGGCACTGGGCAGTGCCGAGCAGGCGATGAAGTCGCTGGAGCAGAGCAGCGCCACCATCAACGGCCTGCTGAGCAAGAATCAGAACTCCCTCGATAACGGCATGCAGGGCCTCAATGGCCTGGCCCCGGCCATCCGCGAACTGCGCGAGACCCTGACCTCGCTGCGCGCCATTTCTCAACGCCTGGAGGCCAACCCCAGCGGTTACCTGCTGGGCAGTGACAAGAACAAGGAGTTCACGCCATGAAGCTGACTCACCTCGCTTTTCTCGCCAGCTTCTCCTTGATCAGCGCGTGCTCGATCCTGCCCAAGGCCGAGCCGTCGGATGTCTACCGTTTGCCGTCGACTCAGGCGCCCGCTTCGGCCAGTTCGGCCGCGACTCAGCGCTGGTCGCTGCGCCTGAACAAATTGCAGGCCAGCGAAGCACTGAACCGGCCGAACATCGCGGTGATTCCACAGGGTGACGTGATCAGCAGCTACAAGGCGTCGCGCTGGAGCGATCCGGCGCCGGTGCTGGTGCGTAATCGCCTGCTCGACGGCTTTGCGCGTGATGGGCGGGTGACGTTGCTCAGCACCGATGACAGCAACTTTGCTGCGGATCTGGAGCTGGGCGGCAGCTTGCAGGCGTTTCAGACCGAGTATCAGGGCAATCAGGCCAGCGTTGTGGTGCGGGTCGATGCGTTGCTGGTGCGTGGTTATGACCAGCGGATCCTGGCCAGCCGGCGCTTTGAAGAGCGTCAGCTGTTGAGTGATGTGCAGGTGCCTGCGGTGGTCGCGGGGTTTGGCCAGGCCAGTGATCGCTTGACCGCTAAAGTCGTGGCCTGGGCCATCGACCAAGGCCAAAAATTGGCCCCCCAAAAACCTTAAGCCCAACACAATCCCTCTGTGGGAGCGGGCTTGCTCGCGAATGCGGTGTATCAGTCAACATTGTTGCTAGCTGACCCACCGCATTCGCGAGCAAGCCCGCTCCCACATTGGATTTTTGTTTAACCGAAGAACCAGTAGCAGACCGCGATCGCGCCAACCACACCAGCAAACTCCGCCAGCAGTGCACACCCCACCGCATGCCGTGCGCGCTGAATGCCCACCGCGCCGAAATACACCGCGAGCACATAGAACGTGGTCTCGGTACTGCCCTGTATCGTCGCCGCCACCAGCGACGGGAAGCTGTCGACGCCCGAGGTCTTCATGGTCTCGATCAGCATCGCCCGCGCGGCGCTGCCGGAAAACGGTTTGACCATCGCTGTCGGCAGCGCATCGACGAAGCGCGTGTCCCAACCGGCCCATTGCACCAGATGGCGGATGCCGTCCAGACCAAAGTCCAACGCCCCGGAGGCCCGCAGCACGCCAATCGCACAGAGCATCGCTACCAGATACGGCAGCAGGTTCTTGGCGACATCAAAGCCCTCTTTGGCACCCTCGACGAAGGCCTCGTAGACCTTGACCTTGCGTAATGCGCCAATCACCAGAAACAGCATGATCAGGCCGAACAGCGTGAGGTTGCCGAGGATCGACGACAGCCCGGCCAGCGCCGTGGCCGACATCGTCGCCAGCAGCGCCATGAAGCCGCCGAGGATCAGCGCCCCCGGGATCAGGTAGGCCAGCACCACCGGGTCCCAGATCCGCAGGCGTTGCATGAATGCCACCGAGAGGAAGCCGACAATTGTCGAGCAGCTGGTCGCCAGCAGAATCGGCAGAAATACCAGGGTCGGGTCCGGCGCACCTTGCTGCGCGCGGTACATGAAGATCGTCACCGGCAACAGGGTCAGGGATGAGGCGTTGAGCACCAGGAACAGGATCTGCGCGTTACTGGCGACGGTGGCACTGGGATTGAGCTCCTGCAGCGCCTTCATGGCTTTCAGGCCGATGGGCGTGGCCGCGTTGTCGAGGCCCAGACCGTTGGCAGCGAAGTTCAGGGTAATCAGACCAAGGGCAGGGTGGCCGGCCGGGACTTCCGGCATCAGCCGCAGGAACAGCGGCCCGAGGACCCTGGCCAGCCATTCGACGATCCCGGCCTTCTCGGCGATGCGCAGAAAGCCCAGCCACAGGGTCAGGGTGCCGAACAGCAGCACCATCACCTCGACCGACAGCTTGGCCATGGCGAAAATGCTTTCCACCATCGCTGCGAAAATCCCGGCGTTGCCGCCGACCAGCCACTGCACCAGCGCAGATATTGCTGCCACGACGAAGAAGCCAAGCCACAGGCCATTAAGCATCAGTCAAATCCCCCGGAAGATGCGGCGAATGATAGCGGGGTCGCCAGAAACGACAAACCCTGGATTTCTCCGGGGTTTGTATGGCTAACTCGGTCCACTGTAGGTGTGAGCCTGCTCGCGATGAGGGCGGCACATTCAACATCTCTGTTGTTTGATACACCGCCATCGCGAGCAGGCTCACTCCTACAGGGTTTGTGTCAGTTCTTGGAAATTTCGCCTGCAGGCAGTTTTTCCTTGCTGCGCCAGTGCGGCAGGGAGTTCCAGTAGCGCTGGCCCTTGGCGTCGTCGTACATGCCTTCCCAGCGCGCGATAACCAGTACCGCCAGGGCGTTGCCGATCACGTTCAGTGCGGTACGGGCCATGTCCATGACACGGTCGACACCGGCGATGAACGCCAGGCCTTCCAGCGGGATACCGACGCTGCCCAGGGTTGCCAGCAGCACCACGAAGGACACGCCCGGTACACCGGCGATGCCTTTGGAGGTCACCATCAGGGTCAGGACCAGCAGCAGTTGCTGGCTGATCGACAGGTCGATGCCGTACAGCTGGGCAATGAAGATCGCTGCGATGGACTGATACAGGGTCGAACCGTCGAGGTTGAACGAGTAACCGGTCGGCACCACGAAGCTGCAGATGGCTTTCGGTGCTCCGTAGGCTTCCATTTTCTCGATCACGCGTGGCAGCACGGTTTCCGAGGAGGCGGTGGAGTAGGCCAGGACCAGCTCATCCTTGAAGATGCGCATCAGCTTGATCACCGAGAAGCCGAACAGCTTGGCGATCAGGCCCAGTACCACGAAGGCGAAGAAGGCAATGGCGACGTAAACCAGGATCACCAGCTTGGCCAGCGGCACCAGCGAAGCGAAACCGAAGTTGGCGACGGTCACCGCGATCAGTGCGAATACGCCGATCGGGGCGTAGTTCATGATCATGTGGGTGACTTTGAACATGCTTTCCGAGACGCCCTGGAACATCTTCACCAGCGGCTCGCGCAGGTCCGACTGCAGGCTCGACAGACCGAGGCCGAACAGTACGGAGAAGAAGATGATCGGCAGCATCTCGCCGCGGGCCATGGCCGCGAAGATGTTCGACGGGATCAGGTTGAGGATGGTCTCGATGAACGCGTGTTCATGTTGTACTTCGGCGGCGGTCGCCTGGTACTTGGAGATATCCACCGTGCCCAGGGTGCTCATGTCGATGCCGGCGCCCGGGTGGAACAGGTTGGCCAGCAGCAGGCCGACGATGATCGCGATGGTGGTGACGACTTCGAAGTAGATGATCGTCTTCAGGCCGATACGCCCGAGTTTCTTGGCGTCGCCCACGCCGGCAATGCCGACGATCAGGGAGGAGATGACGATCGGGATCACGATCATCTTGATCAGACGGATAAAGATATCGCCTGCCGGTTGCAGGACGTTGCTGATCCACCAGGCTTTCTCGGCACTGAAATGGTTGAGCAACGCACCAATTGCAATCCCTAAAACCAGACCGATGAGGATCTGCCAGGCGAGGCTGAGTTTTGCCTTCTTCATTATCTTTACCCTTACTTGCGTTTGACTCAGGCACATGCAGGAACTGGAACGCTCATTAGCGGAAAAGTCTGTGCATCTGCCTCCGTATAAGGTGCCCCGAAGCGCGTGTTTACGGCTCTTCGGCAGGCGAAAAAAGGCGCAACTATTCCGATGCAAGGTTGCGCCGTCTAATGCCGTAAACGCCTACCCTATGCCGAATCGGCATGAGCTTTTTTAAATGAAACTGGCGTCCCAACCGGTTCGATTGCGACATTTCAGCCGCCATAAGTGCCGTGAACCGGCCATTACAGCCTAGGTTGGTTATTTTTTGAACGAGTGATTTCGACAGAAAATATAAGAAAAAGCCTACATTTGCAGACTAGAAGTCCTACTGTTTAAAAGGACTCTTTCTCGATATACGGTCGCCATGAAACACGGCGAAATGTTTTCGCGCGCAGTCTGAACCATAAAAAGATGAGCAGGACGCTCTAGATCAATGTTTTGTAGCGCACAAAGCTCAGCGCAAGTCCGTCGGACCGCTGAGGGCCGGCGAACCTGCGTCGCAGCTTTTGCCCTGACCCGGCCCTTGCGCAGGCACTCCCTGTACCCGTAGGTCACTCCGACCCTGTAACAGTCAGAACGTCCCGGCCCCCTGGTCATGCGCCGACCTTCCTCGGGCGGGCGCAATAAAGGGCAGCGCGGCGCCACCCTCATGTTCGAATCAGTACCAGTTCGGATCTTTCTTCAGCGTTTCCATCAACAGGTTCTGCATGCCCTGATCCGGTTTGCCGAGGAAGCGGTAGGTGGCATGTCGCGTGGGCGACTTGTCGGCCGGCAGTCCTTCGGGCACATCGACGAGCATCGCGTAGGCATCTTTCTTGTCGAAGCTGAACGCGACGATCAAGCGGTGGTTAAGGCACTTGTCCGCGGATTCGCAGAGCGGCCCCACCAGATACTGATTGCCGTCTTCAGTCACGGCATTCATCTGCTGATCTGGCGTACCGGACAGGTTCATCACCCATTCCGGCAGGCGCTCTTCATGCTTCACCACGCCTTGCCAGGTTTCCCGGTATTGCGGGTCGGAGCTGAGCAGCTCGTTGACCCGCGCCTGGCCGTCATTGGCCGCCATCGCCATGGCACTACCGCCCAGAAGCAGGGCGGCTGCCAGTGTCTTTAAACCAATCATCGTTAACCTCGGCCGCGACGGCCAAAGAAGAAGGAAGCGATGAACATCACCAGGAACACGACAAAGAGAATCTTGGCGATACCCGTGGCGGTGCCCGCGATACCACCGAAGCCCAGTACGGCGGCGATGATGGCAATGATCAAGAATGTAATTGCCCAGCTCAACATGGTGATTCTCCTTACTTCTCTATTTAGGGATGTTGCGTGTCCCGGCGCGACGCGCCCGAATTCACTGGTTCGTCAGAAAACCCAGCGCTCTTCACGTGGCAGTTGATCCAGCGGCTGCGCCTGATCGACATCCATCATGCGCATCGAGGCGCTCTCGGCCTGGCTGCTGCTGACGGCGCTGAAGTGCGTCTGCGTGCTGTGTTGAATCGAGATCAGCGGCTCAGGCTTCTGGCTGTTCTCCCAGCTCAGGTATTGCTGGCAGGCGATCAGGGTGATCAACAGGGCAAGTACGCCAAACAGACCTTGCTGGATATGCAGTGGCGAGATACGCACTTGGGCGGCACGTTGGCGAGTCATCCTGGGTTCCTCACTCTTATTCGGTTGGGGCAGTCGGATCTGCCCGGGCTGAATGAGTTATTGCAGCCTGCATGCCAATTTTTTATTTGAAAAAATTCCAATTAAATCAATAAGTTATAGATGTATTAAAAATCGTCTTGGACGCATCCTGCACGATGGGTCATCTACGGTCGTGCGTAATGCACGATTATTTCGTAGGAGATTTCATTCTTATTGAATTGAGAGCAGGTCTCGGATGTCAGAAAAGTACGCAGGCAAACATCGGCAACCCGGCGATTGTTTAGAAGGTCAACAAAATCAATGGATTGGCTGTCATGGCAGGAGAGAGCTACCCTGCTATGGCCGGCATCGTTCAGAATCGACCATGCAACTTGCCCGATTTTTCCGGGACTAACCAAGACCAATCACATAAGGAGCGTAGGAAAAATGGAATCCGCCACTGAGCATCAAGGCCGCATTCTGCTGGTGGACGACGAGTCCGCCATCCTGCGTACCTTCCGTTACTGCCTCGAAGACGAAGGCTACACGGTGGCCACTGCCAACAGCGCGGCTCAGGCCGACGCTTTGCTGCAACGCCAGGTCTTCGACCTGTGCTTCCTCGATTTGCGGCTGGGCGAAGACAATGGTCTTGATGTGCTGGCGCAGATGCGTATCCAGGCACCGTGGATGCGCGTGGTGATCGTCACCGCGCACTCCGCCGTCGACACCGCTGTTGACGCGATCCAGGCCGGCGCGGCCGACTATCTGGTCAAGCCGTGCAGCCCCGATCAGTTGCGTCTGGCCACCGCCAAGCAACTGGAAGTGCGCCAGCTCTCGGCGCGTCTCGAAGCCCTTGAAGGCGAAATCCGCAAACCCAAGGACGGTCTCGATTCGCACAGCCCCGCGATGAAAGTCGTGCTGGAAACCGCGCGCCAGGTCGCGAGCACCGACGCCAACATTCTTATTCTGGGCGAGTCCGGTACCGGTAAAGGCGAGCTGGCACGGGCCATTCACGGCTGGAGCAAGCGCGAGAAGAAATCCTGCGTGACCATCAACTGCCCGTCGTTGACCGCCGAACTGATGGAAAGCGAGCTGTTCGGCCACAGTCGCGGCGCATTTACCGGGGCCAGCGAAAGCACCTTGGGTCGAGTCAATCAGGCGGACGGCGGTACGCTCTTTCTCGATGAGATCGGCGATTTTCCCCTGACGTTGCAGCCAAAGTTGCTGCGCTTCATTCAAGACAAGGAATACGAGCGGGTAGGGGATCCAGTGACCCGCCGCGCCGACGTGCGCATTCTCGCCGCGACCAACCTCAATCTTGAAGACATGGTGCGCGACGGTCGCTTTCGCGAAGACCTGCTGTATCGCCTGAACGTGATCACCCTGCATCTGCCGCCGCTGCGCGAGCGCGCCGAAGACATTCTGACCCTGGCCGACCGCTTCCTCGCCCGTTTCGTCAAAGAGTACGCACGTCCGGCCCGCGGCTTCAGTGATGAGGCACGGGAAGCACTGCTCGGCTATCGCTGGCCGGGCAACATCCGTGAGCTGCGCAACGTGGTGGAGCGGGCGAGCATCATCTGCCCGCAGGAACGCGTGGAAATCAGCCACCTGGGCATGGCCGAACAACCGGCAAACAACGCACCACGGGTCGGCGCGGCGCTGAGCCTCGATGAACTGGAGAAAGCTCATATCGGCGCGGTGCTGGCGACGGCTGGCACCCTCGATCAAGCAGCCAAGACCCTGGGCATCGATGCCTCTACCCTGTATCGCAAGCGTAAGCAGTACAACCTGTGAGCGCGCGGCGATGAAACTGGCGATGAAGTTGCGCACCCGCTTGTTCCTGAGCATCTCCGCGCTGATCACGGTGGCTTTGCTCGGGCTGTTGCTCGGGCTGGTCAGCGTGATGCAGATGGCCGGGACTCAGGAAGCGCTGATCCGCAATAACTTCGTCACCCTTGATCTGGGCCTCAAACTGCGCCAGACCCTCGGCGATCAACTGATCATGATGCTCGCCGAAAAGCCCGATACCGCTGCGTTCGAGGCCTCGAAGCAGCAGTATTTACAGCTGCTCGATCAAGGCATAGCCCAGGAGGAGGTCGGTGATGGTCGTCAATACAGCTTCAGTCAGGCCAAGGCCGATTACCAAAGTTTCCTTCAGGCGTTCGATCAGGTACGTGACCCGGCCAATGCCTTGAGTGGTACCGGCGATTTGCGTGAGCGCTTCAATACGCTGCGCAACGGCCTGATTGCCGAACACAAGCATGCGCTCGACAACATCAACTCGGTGCAGCACGCTGCTCGCGACCGTGCGTTGTTGATTGCCGGGCTGCTCGGGCTGGTGGGGCTGGCCGTGTTGATCATCGGCTTCGTCACGGCCCATGCGATTGCCCGACGCTTCGGTGCACCGATCGAGGCGCTGGCGCAAGCGGCGGACAACATCGGCCAAGGCAATTTCGAAGTGACCCTGCCGATTTCGTCGGCGATGGAAATGAACCAGCTGACCAAGCGCTTCGGGCTGATGGCCGAAGCGCTGCGTGAGCATCAGGCGACCAACGTCGACGAACTGCTGGCCGGTCAGCAGCGTTTGCAGGCGGTGCTCGACAGCATCGACGATGGCTTGCTGATGATCGACCGTGAAGGGCATCTGGAGCACCTCAATCCGGTCGCCCAGCGGCAACTGGGCTGGGACAGTGATCGCCTCGGCCAAGGCCTGGGGACGGCGCTTGGGCGCCCGGAACTCGACGCTCAGCTGCAACTGGTGTTGCGCGGCGGCACGCTGGAGCGTGCTCCGGAAGATTTGAGTATCGAAGTCGATGGCGAATCGCGCCTGCTGACTTACAGCCTGACCCCGGTCAGCCACACCCAGGGGCATATCCTCGGCGCGGTGATGGTGCTGCACGACGTTACCGAACAGCGCGCTTTCGAGCGAGTGCGCAGCGAGTTCGTGTTGCGGGCCTCCCATGAGCTGCGCACGCCGGTCACCGGCATGCACATGGCCTTCGGCCTGTTTCGCGAGCGCGCGAAGTTTCCCGCGGACTCACGCGAGGCCGACCTGCTCGACACGGTCAACGAAGAAATGCAGCGCTTGATGCAGTTGATCAACGACCTGCTCAACTTTTCGCGCTACCAGAATGGTCTGCAGAAACTCTCGCTGGCGCCCTGTTCCATCGAAGACTTGCTGGAGCAGGCGCAATTGCGTTTCGCCGATTCGGCAGCGGGCAAAGGCATTGCCCTGAACGTCGAAGTGCAGGGGCCGTTGCCGCGCCTGCAGGCCGATCAGACGCAACTCGACCGGGTGCTCGACAACCTGATCGACAACGCCCTGCGCCATACCGCCCGCGACGGGCAGATTCGCCTGCAGGCGCGCCGGCATGGCGAGCGGGTGATCATCAGTGTCGAAGACAATGGCGAAGGCATTGCCTACGGTCAGCAAGGACGAATCTTCGAGCCGTTCGTGCAGGTCGGGCGCAAGAAGGGCGGCGCCGGGCTCGGGTTGGCGCTATGCAAGGAAATCGTCCAGTTGCACGGCGGGCGGATGGGCGTCTATTCGCGGCCGGGGCAGGGCACGCAGTTCTACATGGCGTTGGCGGTCTAGGCTTCGTCGTCCAGTCGACGGCCGGCAAGGCGCCGTCCACGGGTGATCAGTTCGATGAACTGCACCGCACTCAGGGCCTGGGCGAACAGCCAGCCCTGACCGAATTTCACGCCTTCACTGCTGAGAAACACGGCTTGCGCTTCGTGCTCGATACCTTCGGCAATCACCTTCAGCTCCAGTGCCTGCGCCATGTGAATGATGTGCGGTGCCACGCCGCTGCTGGCCGCGTCATGGCCGAGCGCGTCGATAAAGGCCTTGTCGATCTTCAGGCAATCCACCGGTAGCGTCTGCAGGTAGGCGAGGCTGCAATAGCCGGTGCCGAAGTCATCGATCAGCACCTGATGGCCGACATCGCGCAAGGCTTGCAGGTTCTCCCGCGCCACCACCACGTCGATCAACCCGCGTTCGGTGACTTCGAAGGCAATCTGCCGTGCCGCGACCCGGTGCAGCGTCAGCAGTTTGGCCATGACCTGGCCGATGCGCGGCACCATCACATCGCAAGCGGCGAGGTTGACCGAGATGTACAACTGCGGGTTGGCGCGTAGCACCGGCCCCAGTTGTTCCAGCAACCGTTGCAGGACGAAATCGGTCATCTGGCGGATCTGTCCGGTGTTTTCCGCCATCGGAATGAACAGATCGGGACTGGTCAACGTGCCGTCCGGGCGGCGCCAGCGCAGCAGAGCTTCGGCGCCCACGCAGTTGCGGGTGTCGAGGTCGAAGATCGGCTGATACAGCACCTGCAGCTCGCCGCGACGGATTGCGCCCTGAAGTTCGGCGTCCAGCGACTGGCGCTGGCGCACCAGTAAAAACACGCAGAACCCGCAAAATGCTCCCAGCAGCAGGCAGACCGGCACCATCCACCACCAGACCGTCGAAATGTGCATGCCGCTGCGCGGGGTGATCAGCACCAACTGGTATTCCGGGTTGTTGGTTGGCATGCGGTAGATCAGCCGTGACTGCGTGACTTGCAAGGCTTCACGACTCTTCGGCGGCCAGACTTCGGAGGGTGGCCATGCCTGAGCGATTCCGAGCACCGGAATCGCCCGCTTGCCATGATCCAGCACGACCAGCAGGCTGCTGTCCGGTGGCAGGTCGACCATGTCAGTCAAATGCCCGCGGGAGGTCGCTACGCGGAAATTGCCGCGCCCGAGCATCAGCGCGGCGCGATTCTCATCGGGTTCGGTGGTGGTGTTGAGCCAGTAGCTGTAGGTCGGACCTTTGATGTCCGGTGCGCGGACGACCGACAGCCCCTCCTGCCGGGGGCGGTTGGAGCAGATTCGTGTGCCGTCCATGTAGGCCGCCTCATAGACGAAGCGATAGTTGAAGGTGACCTGTTGCAGGGTGGCGATCATTTCATCATCGCAACTGCGCAACGGCTGCGCTTCAAGGTCATCGAGACTTTCGCGCAATTGCCCGAACAATTGTTCGAGGCGGGCCAGAAAACGCTCGCCCTGAGCGTTCATCTCCTGGCTTTCATTTTGTTCGATCTGGCGCATGGCGAAGAACATTCCGCCGGCGATCAACAGCGCAGCACTGAGGACAGCCGCGATCATCGCCAAAAACCAGGGGCGATAAAACCAGCTACGCAGCGTCTCTCGGGTAGCAACCATCATGGAATATCCGAAGAATTACCAATGAGTTATAGCTGCTGATTGCGATTTCGCCCTGACCGTCGGGCGGGCGTCATTATTTTGTCTGGTTGAGTACCAGCAACAACGCCGCTGTTTGCGCATCCGGCGTGCCGTCGAAGCGCGAAGGGCGGAAGTGCATCTGGAAGGCCGCCAGTACGTGGCGGGTTGCGACGTCCAGTTCGCCGGTTTGCGGGGTGTCGTAACCGACGCGCGCCAGTTGCGCCTGGAACCAACTGATGCTCGGCAGCTCGGCGTCGAACTGCGCTTGCTGACGCGCCGCCGCTTGTTCATTGGGCCATACGCCCAGGCCTTCGGCGGCCAGGCGCTTCCACGGGAACAATGGGCCTGGGTCGAGTTTGCGCAGCGGCGCGATGTCGCTGTGGCCGATGATATGGCGCGGGCTGATGCCCTGGCGTTTGCTGATGTCCTTGAGCAGCACGATCAGCGATTGAATCTGCGCTTCGCTGTACGGGTACCACAAGCGGCCGGTCGGCGTGTCCTTGAAGCCCGGGTTGACGATTTCGATGCCGATCGAGCTGGAGTTGAGCCAGGTCCGGCCCTGCCATTGGCTTTCTCCGGCGTGCCAGGCGCGCTGGTTTTCCTCCATCAGTTTGTAGATGGTGCCGCTCTTGTCGTCGCCGATCAGGTAATGGCTGCTGACTTCGCCGTGAGTCAGCAATTGCAGCGAACGTGCGAGCGACGCCGAGGTGTAGTGCACGATCACGAACTGGACGCGGCTGTCGTGATTGGCCGAAGGATGGCTGGTGTCGTAACGCGGGCCGCTGGCACAACCGGCCAGGACGAGCAGCGACGCGAGGAGGGCAAAAAATTTCATGGCAGAAGGCAGTACACGCAAGACAATAATGCAACAGTGTAACGTACTGCCTTGCGTATCGACGGCCAACGGGCTGATTTAAACAAAATGGAACAATTGCTCAGCCCAGCTCGATTCGGTTGCGTCCGGCATTTTTCGCCCGGTACAGCGCCTGATCGGCTCTTTTGAGCACCAGATCACTGTGTTCTCCCGCACGGAATGACGCCAGGCCCATGGAAATGGTGATCGTCACCCGTTCACCCTTGAAGTGAAATGGGCAGGCTTCGATTGCTGCGCGCAGGGTCTCCAGCAGTTTGGCGCCTACGGCAGGGGGGGTGGCCGGCAGCAGCAAGACGAATTCCTCACCGCCAAAGCGGGCAATGAAATCCGCGCCGCGCAGGCGTTTGCGCAACACCGTGGCGATGATCTTCAACACCTTGTCGCCGGCCAGATGGCCGTAGTTGTCGTTGATCCGCTTGAAGTGATCGAGGTCGAGCATCGCCAGGCTCAAGGTGTTGCCATGCTGCTGCCACTGCTTGATCTCGTGTTCGAGCCGTTCGCTCCACGCGGCGCGGTTGGGCAAACCGGTGAGCGGGTCGATCAAGGCTTTCTGGCGTTGTTCTTCCAGATGTTCCCGAAAGCCCAGGGCTTCCTGCTCCATGTGCGCCACACGCTCGGCCAGTCCCTTGAGGCGCGCCGCCACTTCCTGCTCGCGGGCGTCGCGTTGCTTCTGGTGCTGGTCCATGGTGCCGAGCAGGCCTTCGAGGTGGTTCTCCAGCACTTGCTTGAGGTCATCCAGATCAGCCGCTTCCTGCACGCTGGTCTGCAAGCCGTCGACCTGCTCGCGGATCTGCGTGTCCATCGCCCGGGCCGCCGAGCTGTTGTCGGCGTGGCCCTCGCTGGCGGCCTGCAGATTGCTCTGGAACGCTTCTAGGCGCTCGTTGAGCTGTTGCAGATAGGCTTCGAATTCGTGCTGGCCGCTGTCGGTGATTGCCAGCATCAACGTCGCAAGATCGTCGAGAATCGGCAGCAGTTCGTACCAGTTCAGGCCATTTTTCAACCGATCGCGCATTGCCTCGGCCTGCGGGCGATGGCGCTCGGGTAAGGTCAGATCGTCGAGCAACCCGATCAGCGTGTCTTCGATATGTTTGGCCACCGAGCTGTAAGACGGCTCCGGCGAGTCAGGCAGGGCGTAGAGGATATCCTGCTCGGATTGCTCCGGATCAATGGCGGCCAGTGCCTGGGCGATGGGCTCGGGCAGGGGCAGACTGTCGAGGAGCAGAGGTGTGGGGACCGGGTTATCTCCGGGGTGGATCAACTCGTCAGGATTGATCGCAGTCGCAGTGACTGGCGGTGCGATCGGGGCGGCTGGTGCTTCGGGTTCGGCTTCCGGCTCGGGTCCCGAAAGTGTGGGGGCGGCCACAGGTTGGGTGACCGTCTCGAGCGCAATGACCGGCGGTATGAAAGAAACCACGGGCGGTTCCGCCTGAGCGGGTACGGCTGGGGCGGCTGGCACTTGGTGAGGCGTAGCTTCAGGTATTTGTGCGACGGGGGCTGGCTGTTTCGGTACGGGCGGAGTCGGCTCGACGAGTGCTGCCTGCACAGGTTCGGGCGCCGGATGTTCAGCGCCGGGTGGCGTTGGCACAGGTGCTTGAGGCTGATCCGCTACCGGCGGCGGTTCTTGCGTTGCGGGAGTCTCTTCACTGTCGCGACTGCCGAACAAGCGCTGCAGAAAGCCTGGGCGATCTGGTTCTGCGGGCGTTTCCAGCTGGTTCAACGCCTTGCCCTGCAAACCACTGAGCTCGCTCAGCAGCAGCGGCATCTCCCGCGCCTGTCCGACCCGGCTGTCGAGCTGCTTGGCGAACTTCTTCAGCGGTTGCGCGACTTCCCGAGGTAGCGGCAGGGCTTGCAGTTGGCTAACCAGTGCGGTCAGTGCGGTGCTGACCTGATCGATTCGGGTTTCGCGGCGCTGCTCGGAGTCGAGCACGGCTTTTTCCAGGCGTGGCAGCAGGGCGGCGAGGCCGGCGTCCATATCGTCGGTGCGCACCACGTCGCGCATCTCTTTCATGCACTGGTCAACGACTTTGTCGGTGCCTTCGGCCGCCAGAGTGCTGCGCACCAGGCCGCGCCGCAGCAAGTCGAGCCTGGCGGCCCAGCGACGTTCGAGCTTGTCCTGTTGTTCGATGCTTTTGAGGTACTTTTCTTTCCAGCGCTGGGCTTCGTCGCTCATTCAGGGGTTCCGCGAGGGGCAGGACTCAACGCGGGCAATGCATCGGCCGTGAGCGAACCCGGCAGACGAATCTCTACCGCGACCGGCAGGTGATCGGAAATCGGTTGCGCCAGCACTTCGACCTTTTCCAGGGTCAGGGTCGGGCTGAGCAGAATATGATCAAGGCAACGCTGCGGGCGCCAGCTAGGGAAGGTCGCTTCCAGCTGCGGGGCCAGCAGGCCGAGATCGCGTAACGGTGACTGTTGTAGCAGATCGCTGGCATGGGTGTTCATGTCGCCCATCAATACCTGGTGCTTGTAGCCACTGATCAGGTCTCGAATGTAGGCCAGTTGCAGGCTGCGCACCCGGGCGCCGAGGGCCAGGTGCATCATCACCACCACCAGCGCTTCCGGGCCTTCGCCGAAGCGCAGAAGGATGGCGCCGCGACCTTTCGGGCCGGGCAGCGGATGGTCTTCGATCGCCCACGGCTTCAGGCGACTGAGCACGCCATTGCTGTGCTGGGCCAGTCGGCCGAGGTTGCGATTGAGTTGTTGATACCAGTAGGGGAAGGCGCCGAGGTGCGCCAGGTGTTCGACCTGATTGACGTAGCCCGAGCGCAGGCTGCCGCCATCGGCTTCCTGCAAGGCGACCAGATCGAAGTCGCCAAGCAGATCGCCGATCTTTTGCAGATTGCCTGAGCGCCCGGTGTGCGGCAGCAGGTGCTGCCAGCTGCGGGTCAGGTAATGTCGATAGCGCTCGGTGCTGATGCCGACCTGGATGTTGAAGCTGAGCAAGCGCAGACGATGGTCTGCGGGCAGGCCCGTGGACTCCAGGTGATGCTCGTTGACCTGCGGATCATGCAGGCCAACGATGCGTTCGGTTCCCCAGCGGCGCATGGCGATGACCGCGCTTAGTTGGCAGCTGCCTTGTTGGCCGCTCGCTCTTTGGCGACCAAGTCGTCAGCCAGTTTCAACGCTTGCTCGGCGCCACCGGCAGAGCCGATGTCGAAGCGGTACTTGCCGTTGACGATCATGGTTGGCACGCCAGTGATTTCATACTTCTTGGCCAGTTCGCGAGCTTTTACGATCTGGCCTTTGATGGCGAACGAGTCGAAGGTGGCGAGGAACTTGTCCTTGTCCACGCCTTGGGTGGCGAGGAAGTCAGCCATGTCGTTCTTGTCGGTCAGCTTCTTGTGTTCTTTCTGGATCGCGTTGAATACCGCCGCGTGAACCTTGTGCTCGACACCCATCGCTTCCAGAGTCAGGAACATCTGGCCGTGAGCGTCCCACGGGCCGCCAAACATGGCTGGAATGCGCACGAAGTTGACGTCGGACGGCAGTTTTTCAACCCAAGGGTTGATCACCGGTTCAAAGGCGAAGCAGTGCGGGCAGCCGTACCAGAACAACTCGACCACTTCGATCTTGCCAGGCTCTGCCACCGGCACCGGGTTGGCCAGCTCGACGTAAGGGGCGGCCGGTGCTTCGGCGGCCTGGGCGGTCACGCCGAACAGGCTGGCAGCGACGAGAGCGGCGCTGATGATCAGATTACGCATGCTTTACTCCTGGACAATTTGGGTCGCCTCGCGCGACCTGTTTTCAGACAGATCCTGGCGGGCATGAGTTCTGTAGTGTAACGGCAGCGGCCACAAAAAAGGGCGGCCAAAGCCACCCTTTTTATACTTGCTGCGACGGATTAATCGAGCGTTAACGTTGCGCGAGATCTATCGCTGCCAAATGCTCTTAGTGCAGACCTTGAATGTAGCTGGAGACGGCAGCGATGTCTTCGTCGCTCAGGCGTTTGGCGATGGTCTGCATGGTCATGGTGTCGCCGTCGTTGGTGCGGCCGCCTTCTTCCTTGCGGAAATCGGTCAACTGCTTGGTGATGTATTGAGCGTGCTGGCCACCCAGATGCGGGAAGCCGGCAGCGGCATTACCCGCGCCATTCGGCGAGTGGCAGCCGGTGCAGGCTGGAAGGCCCTTGGCCAGATTACCGCCGCGGAACAGGGCTTCACCGCGAGCGACGATCTTCGGATCAGCGGCGCCGACACTGCCTTTCTGGCTGGCAAAGTACGCCGCGATGTCGGAAAGATCCTGATCGCTCAGGTTGGTCAGCAGGCCCGTCATTTCCAGAACGGTGCGCTTGCCCGACTTGATGTCGTGCAGTTGCTTGGTCAGGTAGCGTTCACCCTGGCCGGCCAGTTTCGGAAAGTTTGGTGCCATGCTGTTCCCGTCCGGGCCATGGCAGGCTCCGCATACGGCAGCTTTTGCCTGGCCGGCGGTGGCATCACCGGCAGCATGGGCGAAGCCTGAGATTCCCACGGTCAACAGCAGACTCACGATCAATTTGTTCATCAGCTAATCCAACTACGGCTAAGGGTTAAGAGTTATGGACCGGGTTTACTCTCGCTCATCCAAAGGATGATGGCCTGGTAATCCTCGGCACTGCAGTCCATGCACAAACCACGCGGCGGCATCGCCTTGAAACCCTGGGTCACGTGTTGCACCAGCGTCTCCATACCTTTCGCCAACCTCGGCGTCCAAGCTTCCTGATCGCCTCTTTCGGGCGCCATGGGTAGTTGGCCGGAATGACAGGCACCACAAACACGGTTGTACACGGCTTCCGGTTCCTGTGTAGCCTGTGCGCTGTAAAGCGGTATCAGGACTCCGGCAGCCAGCAGCCATTTCGTCATAAAACGACCTTTTCAGGGTTGAGAGCGTTCTGCGTTCTGATGCGCAATCAAGGTCTTTGGCTCTCGTGAACTTCATCCTTCGCTGGGACAAAGCACACACAAAATCTGCGGCATTATATACTGGCGTCACTGAAACGGAAGCGACACCGCGTTCCGCGCCCAATCCCGGCGCCGCCCACATCGGAAATCCCATGCAACTCAAGAATCCCATCCTCGGCCTGTGCCAACAGTCCACGTTCATGCTCAGTGCCGCCAAAGTCGATCAATGCCCTGACGACGAAGGCTTCGAAGTGGCGTTCGCCGGTCGTTCCAACGCCGGTAAATCCAGCGCACTGAACACCCTGACTCACGCCAGCCTGGCGCGAACCTCGAAAACCCCGGGTCGCACACAGCTGTTGAACTTCTTCAAGCTAGACGAAGATCGTCGTCTGGTCGACCTGCCGGGCTACGGTTACGCAAAAGTACCGATCCCGCTGAAGATGCACTGGCAGCGTCACCTTGAGGCTTACCTTGGTGGCCGCGAGAGTTTGAAGGGTTTGATTCTGATGATGGACATCCGTCATCCAATGACCGACTTCGACCTGCTGATGCTCGACTGGGCCGTTGCCGCCGGCATGCCGATGCACATTCTGCTGACCAAGGCCGACAAGCTGACCTACGGCGCAGCCAAGAACACGCTGCTTAAGGTGCAGTCGGAAATTCGCAAGGGCTGGGGTGATCTGGTCACCATCCAACTGTTCTCGGCGCCAAAACGCCTGGGCCTGGAAGAGGCCTACACTGTGCTGGCAGGCTGGATGGAGCTGGCAGACAAAGGCACGGAAGTGCCGGCAGAGGCAGAGTAAGGGGATTTCAAAACTGTCTGTGGTGCTGTCAGGCAAGGCAAAAGTGCGGTTAAAAAAGGCCGGGGGTCGCGCTCGACTTTAGGGGCCCTAAATGAGCATTTTTAACTGCGCTTTTAACGCAGTCTGGCGGCACCACAGCCAGTTTTGAGGCAAAAAAAAGCCCCGGACTTCATATGGGGAGGGAGAAGTTCCGGGGTTTAAGTTCCGAACCGCTAGGGCGGGGTTCAGATATCTGCCAACACTTAACACAACATAGGAGCATCGAAGGGCTTCACCAGCCATTCAGTATCTCTGAGTAGTGAGCTGTCAGATTAGTTCAGATTTTTTTCAAAAAGCTTTGGAATAATTTCAAGCGCGTTTCGAAATAAGCACATTTCTGCTGTTTGCCGCGACCCCATGTCACGGCAAACGGCCGGGCCAGACGCCTTAGTGCGCCTCATCCCAGTTGTTGCCAACGCCGACTTCCACCAGCAACGGCACGTCCAGCTTCGCCGCTTCGCTCATGTGCAGGCGGATTTCCTGGCTCACCTGATCGACCAGATCCTCGCGAACCTCCAGCACCAGTTCGTCGTGCACCTGCAGGATGACTTTGGCGTCCAGCCCGGACGCTGCCAGCCAGTTATCCACCGCCACCATGGCTTTCTTGATGATGTCCGCAGCGGTGCCCTGCATCGGCGCGTTGATCGCCGTGCGTTCGGCGGCAGCGCGTTCCTGTGGCTTGTTCGAGTTGATTTCCGGTAGATACAGACGACGACCGAAGAACGTCTCGACATAACCCTGATCCGCTGCCTGCGCGCGGGTGCGATCCATGTACTCGCGAACGCCTGGATAACGGGCGAAGTAGGTGTCGATGTAAGCCTTGGCAGTCTTGGTGTCGACGCCGATGTCCTTGCCGAGCTTCTGCGCACCCATGCCGTAGATCAGGCCGAAGTTGATCGCCTTGGCGCCACGGCGCTGGTCGGAAGTCACTTCATTGAGTTCGACCTTGAACACTTCGGCAGCGGTCGCGGTGTGCACGTCGAGGTTGTTGCGGAAGGCGTTCATCAGGCCTTCGTCCCTGGACAGGTGGGCCATGATCCGCAGTTCGATCTGCGAGTAGTCCGCCGCCAGCAGTTTGTAGCCCTTTGGCGCCACGAACGCCTGACGAATGCGCCGGCCCTCAGCGGTACGCACCGGAATGTTCTGCAGGTTCGGATCGCTGGAGGACAAGCGCCCAGTCGATGCCACAGCCTGATGGTACGAGGTGTGGATGCGCCCGGTGCGCGGGTTGATCTGCTCCGGCAGACGATCGGTGTAAGTGCTTTTCAGCTTGCTCATGGAGCGGTGCTCCATCAGCACTTTCGGCAAGCGGTGATCGTCCTCGGCGAGTTTCGCCAGCACTTCTTCGGCGGTCGATGGCTGGCCCTTGGCGGTTTTCTTCAGTACCGGCAGGCCGAGCTTTTCGTAGAGAATCACGCCCAACTGTTTCGGCGAGCCGAGGTTGAATTCTTCGCCGGCGATCTCGAAGGCTTCGCGCTCCAGCGCAACCATCTTCTCGCCCAGTTCGATGCTCTGCACGCCCAGCAACGCGGCGTCGACAAATGCGCCCTGGCGCTCGATGCGCGCCAGGACCGGCACCAACGGAATCTCGATGTCGGTCAGCACGCTGGCCAGGCTAGGGATCGCGCTGAGTTTTTCGAACAGGGTCTGGTGCAGACGCAAGGTGATGTCGGCATCTTCGGCGGCGTACGGCCCGGCCTGTTCCAGAGCGATCTGGTCGAAGGTCAGTTGCTTGGCGCCTTTGCCGGCGATGTCCTGGAAGCTCACAGTGGTGTGGTCCAGGTACTTCTGCGCGAGGCTGTCCATGTCGTGGCGGGTGGCAGTGGAGTTGAGCACGTAGGACTCAAGCATCGTATCGAAGGCGATGCCGCGCACGCTGATGCCGTTGTTCTGATCGCCGCCGATGGCGCAGTTGGCCAGGATGTTCATGTCGAACTTGGCGTGCTGGCCGACTTTGAGCTTGTTCGGGTCTTCCAGAATCGGCTTCAGCGCGCGCAGTACGGTGTCGCGATCCAGTTGGTCGGGCACGCCGATGTACGAGTGGGTCAGCGGAATGTACGCCGCTTCGTTGGCCTGCACGGCGAACGACAGGCCGACCAGTTGTGCCTGCTGCGCGTCGATGCCGGTGGTTTCGGTGTCGAAGGCGAACAGTTTGGCGTTCTTCAGTTTTTCCAGCCAGACGTCGAAGCGCGCCTGATCGAGGATGGTTTCATACGCGGCTTCAGCAGGAGCGGCGGGCGCTTCTTCTGCTGGCGCGCTGAACAGATCGCCAGCCGGCGCTGGCTCGCTGGCAGCGCTCAGTTCCTGGCGCTTGGCGTCACGATCAAGGTCATTCAGCCAGCTCTTGAATTCCAGCAGGGTGTAGAGCTCGTAGAGCTTGGCGGGATCTTCCGCACCCATCTGCAAGTCGTCGAGTTCGACGTCCAGCGGCACGTCGACCTTGATGGTGGCCAGTTGATAGGAGAGGAACGCCATCTCCTTGTGTTCTTCGAGCTTGGCCGGCAGGGTCTTGGCCCCGCGAATCGGCAGGGTCGGCACGATGTCGAGCTGTGCGTAGAGTTCGGTCAGGCCGCCATTGACGCCCACCAGCAGGCCGGACGCGGTCTTCGGGCCGATGCCGGGAACGCCCGGAATGTTGTCGGAAGAATCGCCCATCAGTGCCAGATAATCGATGATCTGCTCTGGAGCGACGCCGAATTTCTCCTTCACGCCCTCCACGTCCATCGAGCTACCGGACATGGTATTGACCAAGGTAATGTGGCCGTCGACCAGTTGCGCCATGTCCTTGTCGCCGGTGGAGATGATCACCGGGCGATCTGCCGCCGCGCTGCTGCGCGCCAGGGTGCCGATCACGTCGTCAGCCTCCACGCCTTCCACGCACAGCAGCGGGAAACCGAGGGCGATCACGCTCTGGTGCAGCGGCTCGATCTGCACGCGCATGTCGTCGGGCATGCTTGGGCGGTTGGCCTTGTATTCGGCGTACATCTCATCGCGAAACGTCCCGCCCTTGGCGTCGAACACCACGGCGAACGGGCTGTCCGGGTACTGCTTGCGCAGACTCTTGAGCATGTTCAGCACACCTTTGACCGCACCGGTCGGCAGGCCTTTGGAGGTGGTCAGCGGTGGCAGTGCGTGGAAAGCGCGGTACAGGTAAGACGAACCGTCCACCAGGACGAGGGGGGCTTGGCTCATGAGCAGGATCAACCTTTTCGGCGGGTCCGGCGCTAGAATAGCGGGACCGTTGACGACAAAGGGACAAGGTTATCATGCGTACGTTAAATCGCTTGCTGCTGGTCGGTCTGATTGCTGCCTCACCGTTGGCCGCGATGGCGGCGGATGATGCGTCGTCAAAAGAGCCGGAAGTTACCATTAACACGCACACGGAAGGCGACAAGGTCATCCAGGAATACAGTCGCAGTGGCTTCGTCTATGCGATCAAGGTCACGCCGAAGAAGGGTAAGCCCTATTTCCTGGTGCGCGCCGATGGTACGGACGCGAACTACATCCGCTCCGATCAGCCGAATATGTTGATTCCCGCGTGGGAAATCTTTACCTGGAAGTAAGATTCCCGACTTTTAATCGGCGTCGCCTGACCGCGACGCCTGAACTGAGCAGTTTTTAACCATGTCTGTGTTCACTCCCCTGGCTCGGCCCGAGCTGGAAACCTTTCTCGCCCCTTACGGGCTTGGCCGTCTGCTTGATTTCCAGGGGATCGCCGCCGGCAGCGAAAACACCAATTTCTTTATCAGCCTGGAGCAGGGCGAGTTCGTCCTGACCCTGGTCGAACGCGGCCCGGTGCAGGAGATGCCGTTCTTCATCGAACTGCTCGACGTGCTGCACGAGGCCGATCTGCCGGTGCCTTACGCACTGCGCACCACCGACGGCGTGGCGCTGCGTGAGCTGAAGGGCAAACCGGCGCTGCTGCAACCACGCCTGTCCGGCAAACATATCAAGGTCGCCAATGCGCAGCATTGCGCGCAGGTCGGCGAGTTGCAGGCGCACCTGCACCTGGCGACCCAGGGCGAGCGCATGATCAAGCGCAAGACTGATCGTGGCCTGGACTGGATGCTGGAGGAGGGCACCGAGTTTCTCTCGCACCTGAGCGACGAGCCGCGTGCCCTGTTGCACAAGGCGCTGGAGGAAATCACTGCGCAGAAAGAGAGAATCCTCGCGCTGCCTCGGGCGAACATCCACGCCGACCTGTTCCGCGACAACGCGATGTTCGAAGGCACGCACCTGACCGGCCTGATCGACTTCTACAACGCTTGCTCGGGGCCGATGCTCTACGACGTGGCGATTGCCTTGAACGACTGGTGTTCGGACGAGGAAGGCCTGATCGATGGGCCACGTGCCCGTGCGTTCCTCGGTGCCTATGCGGGGCTGCGACCGTTTACGGCGGCGGAGGCCGAGTTGTGGCCGACCATGCTGCGCGTGGCGTGTGTGCGGTTCTGGCTTTCGCGACTGATCGCCGCCGAGCAGTTTGCCGGGCAGGACGTGCTGATTCACGATCCGCAGGAGTTCGAGCAGCGGTTGGCGCAGCGGCAGCAGGTCAATACACCGTTGCCGTTCGCCCTCTGAGTTAATTCTGGAAGCCACCACGAACCTGTGGGAGCGGGTTTGCTCGCGAATGGGGCGGCACATTCAGCATCTATGTTGACTGGCACACCGCTTTCGCGAGCAGGCTTGCTCCCACAGGAGTTGGGGGTTACAGCGATTCCAGGCACCCGGCCAGATCATTGCCCAGCTTCTCCAGCACCTGCTCATAACCCTGAGCTGTCGCCGGCGTATACCCGCCCAACGCATCCAGCTCAGCCAGTTTCACCGGCAGTCCAGCTACCAGGGTCTCCGCCAGGCGCGGGCGCAACGGCGGCTCGCTGAACACACACGTCTTACCGACTTCCTGCAAGCGCTTGCGCATCGCCGCGACGTGCTGCGCACCCGGCTGCACTTCGGCAGCCACGCTGAATACGCCGGTGTGCTTCAGGCCGTAGGCTTCTTCGAAGTAATCAAACGCCTCGTGAAAGACGAAGTACGGTTTGCCATCAATGCCTGCCAGGCGCTTCTTCAGCCGCGCATCCAACACATCGAGGCGCTCATCGAAGGCCTTGGCGTTGCTCTGATAACGCTCGGCGTTGGCCGGATCGACAGCGCTCAGGTCGGCCGCCATTTTGTCGGCAATCACCCGTGCATTGACCGGTGATAGCCACAAATGCGCATCCAGCGTGCCCGGACGGTGATCGTGATCATGCTCGTCGGCGTCTTCAGCGTGGGAATGGCTGTCCTCGGCAAAACGGCGCAGCTTCATCCCCGGCAGATCCTGCACCGCGACGCTCGGCAGCGTACGACCGTTCAGCACCCGGGGCAGGAAGCCTTCCATGTCCGGACCGATCCAGTACAGCAGATCCACCGATTGCACCTTGCGCACATCCGATGGGCGCAGCGCGTAGTTGTGTGGCGAAGCGCCCGGCGGCAGCAGCACTTCGGGAATCGCCACGCCGTCCTGCACCGCCGCTGCAATCAACTGCAACGGTTTGATGCTGGTGAGGACCTTGACCTCGGCCTGGGCCGAACCGATCAGCAGAAAACTGGCGACAAAAGCCACAAAAACAGAAAAAAGTCGGGACACGATGACCACTCAAGGAGGCGAGAACGGGTAACATAATAACGTCTCTATCAAAACTCGTCGCCGCCCATGCCTATTACACCGATTGCCAGCCGTCCCCACGACCACTCTCATTGCGTGCACAGCGCACTGACCGAGGCCGATGCCTTGTGCGCCCAGAAAGGCCTGCGCCTGACTGCGTTGCGCCGGCGGGTGCTGGAATTGGTGTGGCAGAGCCACAAGCCGCTGGGCGCCTATGACATTCTCGCGGTGCTCAGCGAACAGGACGGCCGTCGCGCCGCGCCACCAACCGTGTACCGCGCGCTGGATTTCCTCCTCGAAAACGGCCTGGTGCACCGCATCTCGTCGCTCAACGCCTTCGTCGGTTGCGTGCACCCGGAACATGCGCATCAGGGCCAGTTCCTGATTTGCCGCGACTGCCACGCCGCCATTGAGTTGGAACAGAAAGCTATCAGCGACGCGATCATCAACAGCGCCAAAGACGTCGGTTTCATCGTCGAAGCGCAGACCGTCGAAGTGGTCGGCCTGTGCTCCGGTTGCCAGGGGGCTTGATGAGCAACCCGTTGATCCGTCTTCAGCACGTCGCCGTGACCTTTGCCGGGCAGACTGTGCTGGACAACATCGAGCTGAGCGTCGAGCCGGGGCAGATCGTCACGCTGATCGGCCCCAACGGCGCCGGCAAGACCACCCTGGTACGCGCCGTGCTCGGGCTGTTGAAGCCGGACAGCGGCAGCGTCTGGCGCAAGCCGAAACTGCGCGTCGGCTACATGCCGCAAAAACTGCACGTCGATCCGACCTTGCCGCTGTCGGTGCTGCGGTTCCTGCGGCTGGTACCGGGCGTTGATCGTCCCCGTGCGTTGGCGGCACTGAAAGAAGTCGGCGCCGAACACGTGATCGACAGTCCCGTGCAAAGCGTTTCCGGTGGTGAGATGCAGCGGGTGCTGCTGGCCCGGGCGCTGCTGCGCGAACCGGAGCTGCTGGTGCTGGATGAGCCGGTGCAAGGCGTCGATGTGGCCGGGCAAGCCGAGCTGTACAGCCTGATCACTCGCCTGCGCGACCGTCACGGCTGCGGTGTGTTGATGGTTTCCCACGATTTGCATCTGGTGATGAGCACCACCGATCAGGTGGTGTGCCTGAACCGTCACGTCTGCTGCTCCGGGCATCCCGAGCAGGTCAGCGGCGATCCGGCGTTCGTCGAGCTGTTCGGCAAGAATGCGCCGAGCCTGGCGATCTATCACCACCATCACGACCACGCCCATGACCTGCACGGTTCGGTGGTCAAGGCGCCCGGTGCGGGCCACACCCACGTTCACGGAGACAACTGCAAGCATGGCTGATTTTCTGTTGTATGCCCTGCTTGCAGGTCTGGCACTGGCGGTGGTCGCCGGGCCGTTGGGCTCGTTTGTGGTCTGGCGGCGCATGGCCTATTTCGGCGACACCCTGTCTCACGCCGCGCTGCTTGGCGTGGCGCTGGGCTTTTTGCTGGATGTGAGTCCGACCGTTGCGGTCACGGTCGGCTGCCTGCTGCTGGCGGTGCTGCTGGTGACCTTGCAACAGCGCCAGCCGCTGGCGTCCGACACGCTGTTGGGAATTCTCGCACCGAGCACGCTCTCTCTCGGCCTGGTGGTACTAAGCTTCATGCATGAAGTGCGGATCGACCTGATGGCCTATCTGTTCGGCGACCTGCTGGCGATCAGCCCGACCGACCTGATGTGGATCCTCGGCGGCAGCGCGGCGGTGCTGGTGTTGCTGGTGACATTGTGGCGGCCGCTGCTGGCGATCACCGTGCATGAGGAATTGGCCAAGGTCGAAGGCCTGCCGGTGGCGGGCCTGCGCATGGCGCTGATGCTGTTGATCGCGGTGGTGATCGCGGTGGCGATGAAAATCGTCGGAGTGTTGCTGATTACCTCGCTGTTGATCATCCCGGCGGCTGCGGCACAACGTCACGCCCGCTCGCCGGAGCAGATGGCCCTGGGCGCGAGCCTGCTGGGCATGCTCGCGGTGTGTGGCGGGCTGGCGCTGTCATGGTTCAAGGACACCCCGGCGGGGCCGTCAATCGTTGTGACGGCGGCCGCACTGTTTCTGCTGAGTTTTGTTCTGCCCCGTCGAGGGGTGTAGACTTGCTCGCTTTTTGCGCAATTAGAGAGTCGCAGGAATGAAGCCGTTCGCCTCCCGTTATCTGCTCCTTGTCGCATTTTCCGTGCTGCTGGGTGCCTGCCAAAGCACGCCGCCGGTGGCCGAAGCCCCCGACGCGCGGGCCACGGCCATCGCACAGCTGGAGCAAAGCCTGGCCAGCAGCGAACTGGCCACCGCCGAAGATCAGTTGGCGGCCTTGCAGACTGAAACCCCCAACGATCAGTCCCTTGAGCAATACCAGCGGCAGTTGGCCGAAGCCTACCTGCGTCGCAGCCAGATCGTGTTGCAGAAAGGTGATGTAAACGCCGCAGCCACCGCGCTGAGCCGTGCCCGCGCGCTGATGCCCAAAGCCCCGGCGCTGACCGGTGGCGTCAACGGCGCCATCACCGAAGCCCGTAAAGCCGAGCTGGAAAAAGCCGAAGCGGCGCTGCTGGCAGCTGAGGCCAAACCGAAAGCCAAGGTGATCGATCCGACCGCCGAGAGCACCACGGTGGCGCTGAACATCAACGATAGTCGCAAACTTCGTCGGCAACTGGATGCGATCGCCGCCGATGTGGTGAATTACGAGTGCACCGTGAGCATTCAGGCACCGCGCACCCAGGATTACCCTTGGCTGGCGACATTGCTGACCAAGCGCGTGAAGAAACTGAATCCGGATTTCGATCTGCAGATCGAGAAGCAAATCTTGCGCACAGTGCCGGCGCAGATGGTTCTGATCCCGCGTAAACCCTGAAAAGAGCATCGCAAGCAGGCTCACTCCTACATTTTGAGCTCGGTATGACACAAATTCTGTGTTCACCGAAGATCCCCTGTAGGAGTGAGCCTGCTCGCGATAGCGCCCTTTCAGCCATCGAAGATCCTTAGGCTGGAATGGCTTTCGCCTTAGGCTCTCGCGCCCAGACCCGATGCTGCCCGATCGCGGCAAAGAACGGCTTGGTCAACCCCGGCACATCCTTGCCCTGCAGTAACCCAGCATCCGCCTCCAGCTTCAGCAGATCCTGCAACTGCTTGGCCTCTGCGTGCAGCGCAATCGCCTTCAGATGCTTGTACGCCTCCAGCAGGTAATGCAACGCCACGCCATCGCCGCTCAATGCCTTGATCGACGCCGCACCACCCGGCACGAACACCGCGTCGAAGATCACCGAAGGCATGCCCTCCATGGAGGCATCCACCGCCAGGGTTTTGCCGTCGGCGGTCTTCACCGGCGCCGAAGTCGGGCCCAGCAATTTGGCATGCGCACCCTCAGCAGCCAAAGCTTTCTTCATCGCATCAATCGCCGCACTATCGACGCCGTTGGCGGCAAGAATTGCCACTTTCCGCGTCTTGATATTCTCTGGCAGCAAATTGGCCTGACTCAGCGCCGGCGAATGATCGAACGAGGTTCGACGCACCTCGACCGTGCCTTTGGCTGGCGCCGGCAACCCCAGATTGGCCGCGACACGTTTGGCCAGCTCCAGGTCGATGTTGGCCAGGATCTCATTCACCTCCCGCGCGCGGATGAACGCACGTTCCACCTTGCCCAGTTCGAAGCTGTAGGCGGCGATGATGTGCTCCTTCTCGTGCTCACTCATGCTGTGGAAGAACAGTCGTGCCTGGGAGAAGTGGTCGCTGAATGATTCGCTGCGCTGGCGGATCTTGTTCGCATCAATGCGCTCCGGGTAGCTCTCGAAGCCGCCGTCTTTAGCCGCCGGTGGGGTTTCCTTCGGCCAGCCACCATCGATCGAGTTCGGCTCGTAGGACGCGCGACCCTTGTCGATCACCGTACGGTGCTGCGCATCGCGCTGACCGTTGTGGAACGGCGCCACCGGGCGGTTGATTGGCAACTCATGAAAATTCGGCCCACCGAGTCGGCTGATTTGCGTATCGGTGTAGGAAAACAGCCGTCCTTGCAGCAACGGGTCATTCGAGAAGTCGATGCCCGGTACTATATGACCGGGGCAAAACGCGACCTGCTCGGTCTCGGCGAAGAAGTTATCCGGGTTACGGTTGAGGGTCATCTTGCCCAGCGGGGTGATCGGCACGATTTCTTCGGGGATCAGCTTGGTCGGGTCGAGGATGTCGAAATCGAAGTCGTGCTCGTTTTCCTCCTCGATGATTTGTACCCCCAGTTCCCATTCCGGGTAGTCACCCATCTCGATCGCTTCCCAGAGGTCGCGACGATGGTAGTCGGTGTCTTTACCGGCGAGCTTCTGCGCCTCGTCCCACACCAGCGAGCAGGTGCCAGCGGTAGGGCGCCAGTGGAATTTGACGAAACGCGATTTGCCCTCGGCGTTGACCAGGCGGAAGGTGTGCACGCCAAAGCCCTGCATGCTGCGCAGGCTTTTCGGGATCGCCCGGTCGGACATCGCCCAGATCACCATGTGCGCCGATTCCGGCACCAGCGAGACGAAATCCCAGAACGTATCGTGGGCCGAGCCGCCGGTGGGGATTTCGTTGTGCGGCTCGGGTTTCACCGCGTGGACGAAGTCGGGAAACTTGATCGCGTCCTGAATGAAGAACACCGGCATGTTGTTGCCGACCAGATCGAAGTTGCCTTCATCAGTGAAGAACTTCACCGCAAAACCGCGCACGTCACGCACGGTATCGCCGGAGCCGCGTGGCCCCTGCACCGTGGAAAAGCGCACGAACACCGGGGTCTTTTTCCCCGGATCCTGCAGGAAACCGGCCTTGGTCAGCGTCGAATGGTTCTCGTAGGCCTGGAAGAAACCATGGGCGCCAGTGCCGCGTGCGTGGACGATGCGCTCTGGAATGCGCTCATGGTCAAAGTGCGTGATTTTCTCACGCATGATGAAGTCTTCCAGCAACGACGGCCCGCGCGGGCCGGCCTTGAGGGTGTTCTGGTTATCGGCAATCTTCACCCCCTGGTTGGTGCGCAGGGCCTGGCCGGTAGCGTCGGAGCGAAATGTCTCCAGACTGTCGAGTTTGGCGTTGGTGTTGGCGCGGTCCTGGGTGTCGGTTCCGGCCATCTGGCTTTTATCGGTCGTAGGCTTCTTGCTCATCAGACGTAAACTCCTCGGTTGACCCCGATGCTTGCCGGGGACTCTTGAGTGGTTCCCGGGTACGGCACCCAGGGTTTTCAAGTCGCTTACTTAGTGACTGACGAGGGTTTTGGGCGTTCCTTTTTTATGACCTTTGATCTTGTTATTGCCAAATCGAAGGTTGATTGCGAAATAAATGCTAAGAACCTCTATACGGACAGGCTAAAATGCGCGCCCGGCTAACCGCTGATCCTTTTCTAACGCGCCCCACAAGGTTCGCTACGTGATCGAGTTTCAAAACGTCCACAAAACTTACCGCGTCGCCGGTAAGGACATTCCCGCCCTGCACCCGACCAGTCTTTCGATTGAAAACGGTCAGGTCTTCGGCCTGATCGGCCATTCCGGTGCGGGAAAAAGTACCCTGCTGCGTCTGATCAATCGCCTGGAAGAGTCCAGCGGCGGCAAGATCATCGTCGACGGCGAAGAAGTCACCGCACTGGACGCCAACGGCCTGCGCCGTTTCCGCCAGCAGGTCGGGATGATCTTCCAGCACTTCAACCTGCTTGCGTCCAAGACTGTCGCCGACAACGTCGCGCTGCCGCTGACCCTGGCCGGCGAACTGTCGACCAGCGAGATCAACCAGCGCGTCGCCGAGTTGCTGGCGCGGGTCGGTCTGTCCGACCACGCCAAGAAGTATCCGGCGCAATTGTCCGGCGGCCAGAAGCAGCGCGTCGGCATCGCCCGCGCCCTGGCGACCAAGCCGAAGATTCTGCTGTGCGACGAGGCCACCAGCGCCCTCGATCCGCAGACTACCGCGTCAGTCCTGCAACTGCTGGCCGAGATCAACCGTGAACTGAAACTGACCATCGTCCTGATCACCCACGAGATGGACGTGATCCGTCGCGTCTGCGATCAGGTGGCAGTGATGGACGCCGGGGTGATCGTCGAGCAAGGTTCGGTGGCCGATGTGTTCCTGCATCCGAAGCACCCGACCACCAAGCGTTTTGTGCAGGAAAGCGAGCAGATCGACGAAAGCGAACAGCGCGATGACTTCGCTCACGTGCCGGGTCGCATCGTGCGTCTGACCTTCCAGGGCGAAGCGACCTACGCGCCGTTGCTCGGTACTGTCGCCCGGGAAACCGGCGTCGACTACAGCATCCTCGCCGGTCGCATCGACCGCATCAAAGACATTCCTTACGGGCAATTGACCCTCGCCGTCACCGGTGGCGACATGGAAGCGGCCTTCGCCCGCTTCACCGCCGCTGACGTTCACATGGAGGTGCTGCGTTAATGGAAGCCCTGATGAGTTTCTTCACCAATATCGACTGGTACGAAATCTGGCTGGCGACCGGCGACACCATGCTGATGCTCGGCGGTTCGCTGCTGTTTACCGTGCTGCTCGGCCTGCCGCTGGGTGTGTTGCTGTTTCTCTGCAGCCCGCGTCAGCTCCTGGAAAACCGTGGCCTCTACGCCTTCATGTCGCTGGCGGTGAACATCCTGCGTTCGCTGCCGTTCATTATTCTGTTGATCGTGATGATCCCGTTCACCGTGCTGATCACCGGCACCTCGCTGGGCGTGGCCGGTGCGATTCCGCCGTTGGTGGTGGGGGCGACCCCGTTCTTCGCGCGTCTGGTGGAAACCGCGCTGCGTGAAGTCGATCGCGGCATCATCGAAGCGACCCAGTCGATGGGCGCGACCACCCGGCAGATCATCATGAACGCCTTGCTGCCGGAAGCCCGTCCGGGCATCTTCGCAGCGATTACGGTGACGGCGATTACACTGGTGTCCTACACGGCGATGGCCGGTGTGGTCGGTGCCGGTGGTCTGGGTGACCTGGCGATCCGTTTCGGCTACCAGCGTTTCCAGACTGACGTGATGATCGTCACCGTGGTGTTGCTGCTGATTCTGGTACAAGTGCTGCAAATGGTAGGTGATCGACTGGTCGTGCATTTCTCGCGCAAATAACCGGTTTTTGTAATCAAGAAATGAGCCGGCCATTCGCTGGCAGGCGCCATACGGGCGCTTTGAAAAGGAGTTAGCTGAATGAAAAAACTGATCGCTGCTTTCGCTGCCGTAGCCGCTTTTTCGGCCCACGCTGAAACCCTGACCGTTGCCGCCACTCCGGTGCCGCACGCGGAAATCCTCGAATTCGTGAAGCCGGCTCTGGCCAAAGAAGGCGTGGATCTGAAGGTCAAGGTGTTCACCGACTACATTCAGCCGAACGTACAGGTCGCTGAAAAGCGTCTGGATGCCAACTTCTTCCAGCACCAGCCGTACCTTGATGAGTTCAACAAGGCCAAGGGCACCCATCTGGTCGCGGTGACTGGCGTGCATCTGGAGCCACTGGGCGCGTACTCGAACAAGATCAAGGATCTGAAGGACCTGCCAAGCGGCGCCAACGTGGTGATCCCGAACGACGCCACCAACGGCGGCCGTGCGCTGTTGCTGCTGGCCAAGGCGGGCGTGATCACGCTGAAGGATCCGAAAAACATCCTGTCGACTGTCAAAGACATCGCGACAAACCCGAAAGACCTGAAAATCCGTGAACTGGAAGCCGCGACCATCCCGCGCGTGCTGACCCAGGTCGATCTGGCGCTGATCAACACCAACTACGCGCTGGAAGCCAAGCTCGATCCCTCCAAGGATGCGCTGGTGATCGAAGGTAACGACTCGCCGTACGTGAACATCCTGGTGTCCCGCGAGGACAACAAGGACAGCGCCGCGATGCAGAAACTGGCTGCTGCGCTGCACAGCCCGGAAGTGAAGAAGTTCATCACCGAGAAGTACAAAGGCGCGGTGTTGCCGGCGTTCTGATTTGGTTGGTTGTGTACAAAACGGGAGCCCAAGTGGCTCCCTTTTTTTGCCTGACACAAATCCCCTGTGGGAGCGGGCTTGCTCGCGAATGCGGTGTGTCAGTCGCCATATCTTTATCTGTCCCACCGCATTCGCGAGCAAGCCCGCTCCCACATTGGAACAGTGGTGACCTTATTTGCGGTTAAGCATTACCGGGAGTTGTGCGACCAGTTTGGCGTTGTTCAACGGCGCACGAATAAACCCACGCTGCGTCCCGTCCGGCCCGATCACCGCCAGGTTGCCGCTGTGATCCACGGTGTAGTTCGGCTTGCTGGTATCGGCCGGAATGAACGGAATGCTCACTGCGTTCGCCACCTTCTGCAGCTCTTCGATCGACTTCGGCGTCAGGCCGATGAACTGCGGGTCGAAGTAGCCCAGGTACTGCTTCAACTGCTGCGGGTTATCGCGGTTCGGGTCAACGCTGACCAGCACGATCTGCAACTTATCCACAGCGTCCTTGGGCAACTCGCTCTTGATCTGGCGCAGTTGCGCGAGGGTGGTCGGGCAGATGTCCGGGCAGAAGGTGTAGCCGAAGAACAGCAGGCTCCACTTGCCTTTCAACTCGTCGATGGCGACCGGTTGGCCATCCTGATTAGTCATCGTCACGCCTGGCAGGGTGCGGCTTTGCGGCAGCAGGATGATGCCGGCGTCGATCAGCGCGGTGGGGTCGCCCTGGCCTTTGCCACTCAGCACTTTGTTGACGGTAAGTCCCAGGATCAGCGCGATCACGGCGACGAGGATGAAGACGGTTTTCTGGGTTCGAGTCATAGGTTCAACAGTAAGTAGTGGTCTACGAGCAGGGCGATGAACAACAGGAACAAGTAATAAATAGAGTACTTGAAGGTGTTGATCGCCGCGTGCGGCCGAGTGCCACGGTACAGCACCACGGCCCATTGCAGAAACCTTGCGCCCAGCGCGAGGGCGCAGAGCAGGTAGAGCACGCCGCTCATGTGAATCACGTACGGCAGCAGACTGACCGCCAGCAGCGCAAAGGTGTACAGCAGAATATGCACCTTGGTGTAGTGCTCACCGTGGGTCACCGGCAGCATCGGGATGTCGGCCTTGGCGTATTCCTCTTTGCGATGAATCGCCAGCGCCCAGAAGTGCGGCGGGGTCCAGGCGAAGATAATCAGCACCAGCAGCAACGGTTCGGCGCTGACATGGCCAGTGGCGGCGGTCCAGCCGAGCAGCGGTGGGGCCGCGCCGGCGAGGCCGCCAATGACGATGTTCTGCGGTGTCGCGCGTTTGAGGAAACCGGTGTAGATCACCGCGTAACCGAGCAGCGAGGCTAGCGTCAGCCACGCCGTCAGCGGATTGGTAAAGGTCAGCAACATGGCCTGACCGAGCAGCGCCAGCACCAGTGCAAAGGTCAGCGCCGCCGCTGGCGAAACCCGACCTTCCGCCAATGGCCGTTTATGCGTGCGCGCCATCACCGCATCGATGCGCCGGTCGACCACATGGTTGCCCGCCGCTGCCCCGCCGGCACACAGCGCAATTCCCAGATTACCGAACACCAGCACCGTCCACGGCACCCCGGCGCGGGTCGCGAGGAACATGCCGACCAGCGAGGTGATGAGCATCAGCACCACCACTTTCGGCTTGGTCAGCTCCAGATAGTCACGCCACAGCGCTTGCGCGGGACGTTCGCCGATCAGAAGCGCCATGGCGTTTCTCCTTTTATCGTTATAGGCGCGGCCACGTGCTTGCGCGGGCTGAGGCGCCAGCGCGCCAGTACCGGCTGTTTGACCCGGACCAGACTGGTCCGCGCGTGGTAATTGACCAGCACCATGGTCAACAGCAGCGCTGCGCCGCCGGCGTTGTGCGCCACCGCCACCGGCAGCGGCAGATGGAACAGCACGTTGCTGATGCCAAGGGTGATTTGTGCGCCGAGGGCGACCAGCACCAGCCCGGCGAGCCGCGTCATGCCGACGGCCCTGAGTTGCCAGGCCAGACCGAGCAGCACCAGCGTGACCAGCAAGGCGCCGATGCGGTGGGTCAGGTGAATCGCCGTGCGCGCATCGCTGTCGAGCTGGCCGCCGAGGTAATTCGGGCCGATGTGCTGGGTCAGGTGAAAGCCGTTGGCAAAGTCGGCTGGCGGCAGCCATTGGCCGTGACAGGTCGGAAAGTCGATGCAGGCCACCGCCGCGTAGTTGGAGCTGACCCAGCCACCGAGGGCGATCTGGCCGATCACCAGCAACAGCCCGGCGGTCGCCCAGTACTGCAAGCGCTTGGGCACGGTCAGCGCCGGCAGCACGCCGGACAACCTCAAGGTCAGCAGGAACAGCAGGCTCAATGTCGCAAAGCCGCCGAGCAGATGCCCGGTAACCACTTGCGGCCAGAGCTTGAGCGTCACCGTCCACATGCCGAATGCCGCTTGGGCGAACACCACCGCCAGCAGGAACAGCGGCAGCTTCAGCGGCTGGCCGGGATGCCGGCGATTGACCCAGGCGCGCCCGGCCAGGATCGAAATCAGCAGGCCGAGGGTGCCGGCGAAGTAGCGGTGGATCATCTCGTTCCAGCCCTTGTGCGCCACCACCGGCGAGTCGGGGTAATGCAGCTCGGCATGGGCCAGTTGGACCTCGCTTTTCGGCACGCTGATAAAGCCGTAGCAGCCCGGCCAGTCCGGACATCCAAGGCCGGCGTGGGTCAGGCGGGTGTAGGCGCCGAGCAGCACGACGATCAGTGCCAGCAGGGTGGCAAACAGCGCGAGGCGAAATCCAGGTTTGGCCATGACGATGCCCTTATCCGATGTTCGACAGTTTCAGCAGGTGGCGCAGGTCGTTGAGCAGATCCTTACCCTTCACGTTCGGGTCGTAGCGCAGCACGAGGTTGCCGTGCGGGTCGATGATCCACAGCTGCGGCGTGGCCTTGTCGCCGGTGGTCTTGCTGAAGGTGGCGGCGTCCAGCGGGTAGCGTTGCAACTGCGGGTATTCGCGGGTGAGCTTGGCTTCGTAATCGGCGTTCAGCGGTTGCGCGGCGGCGAGGGCGTGGCTGGCGCGCCCGGCATCGCGGCCGAGGCCGATCTGGATCTGCCGGGCGAGGTACACCAGTTGCTGGCAATCGACCGCGCAGTCCTTGGGTGCGGTGACCAGCATCTGCCAGCGCTGTTCGTCGGCCTGCACGCCGAGGTCGGCACGGGACTGGCCGTTGCCGATCAGTTCGCCGTGATAGCTGCGACCGTCCGGCACCCAGAACTGCAGTTTGTACATGCCGGTGGCGAGGATCATCGGGCCGACCACGCCAAGCAGGATCAGCAGCAGCTGGATCCGGCCACGACGACGGGTGGCGGCAGGTTTCGCCTCAGACATGCTGGGTGGATTCATGGCCGTTCCCATGGTTTTTCTCCTTTGCGTTGTGCAATCCAAGGTAGAGGTAGAGACCGAACAGGGCGGTGGCCATGGCGAACCACTGCACGGCGTAACCGAAGTGTTTTTCCGGGCCCATGGCGACCACCGGCCAATCAGCCTCGTAGCTGGCCGGGCCGGGTTCGGTGCGCAGTTCGTAGGCGAAACCGTCGCGCTCGAGGGTTTTCCACAGCTTGGCCGGCTCGACGGCGGTGATGGTTTGCGGCCAGGTGCTGCTGGCCGGATCGGCGTGCAACTGGAAGGTCGCGCCGGGAGCGACGTAGACCCAGGCGTCGAGACTCAACACGTCAGTCGGAGTGGTGAATTGCGGGGTTATGCGGCGGTCCGGCCACGGCAGCCAGCCACGATTGACCAGCAGCCAGAGACCGCTGGCCCGGTCCTGAAACGGTTGCAGCAGTTCGATGCCGACCTTGCCGTTGCGCTGGCGGTTATCGAGCAACAGGCTGTGGGCGCCATCGAACTGACCGTAAAGATGTACCCGGCGATAAGCCGGGTCGGTGCTGTGCAGCAATTCGTTGCTGGCCATCGGCGCGGCGGCGCGGCGTTCGGCGTAACTGGCGAGCAGGGCGGTTTTCTCCGCGCCGCGGCCCAGTTGCCAGAAGCCCAGCGACACCAGCAGCGGCAGCAACAGGGCCACCACCACGGTCGGTATCACGCCTGGGCGAAAGCGCTTCATGGCCGGGCCACAAAGTCAGTCGTCGCGATCGCTATACTCAACTGCATCGCCTGTCCCCCGGAGTCTTCCCATGCTCAAAGCAGCCATTGTCGTGCTGCTGATTGCCACGGTGATCAGCCTGTTCAGCGGCCTGTTTTTCCTGGTCAAGGACGACAGCAGCTCCAATCGCCTGGTCATCGCCTTGAGTGTTCGGGTGGCACTGGCCGCTGCCACCGTCGGCTTGATCGCCTGGGGCTTTTACAGCGGCCAACTGGTGTCGCACGCGCCTTGGTGATCAGCCCTCAGAGCACGTAAACGAAGATGAACAAGCCGATCCACACCACATCGACGAAGTGCCAGTACCAGCTTGCTGCCTCGAACCCGAACTGATGCTCGGCATCGAAGTGGCCCTTCATGATGCGCATCAGCATCACGAACAGAATGATCGTGCCGATGGTCACGTGGGCGCCGTGGAACCCCGTGAGCATGAAGAACGTCGCGCCGTAGATGCCTGAACCCAGGGTCAGGCCCAGTTCGTGGTAGGCGTGCATGTATTCCTCGGCCTGCAAGGCGAGGAAGCCGCAGCCCAGCAGCACGGTGATCGCCAGCCAGATTTTCAGCGCGCCGCGATGGCCCTTCTTCAAGGCGTGGTGGGCGATGGTGATGGTCACGCTGGAACTGACCAGCAGGATCGTGTTGATCAGCGGCAGGCCCCACGGGCTGATGACTTCCTTGGGCGGCGGGAACAGTTTCGGGTCAGGCGTGTGCAGCAGCGGCCAGGTGAACTGGAAGTTCGGCCAGAGCATGTGCGCAATGCCTTTCGGGCCTTCGCCACCCAGCGCCGGGCCGGAGATGTGCCGCACGTAGAACAGCGCACCGAAGAAGGCGATGAAGAACATTACCTCGGAGAAGATGAACCAACTCATGCCCCAGCGGAACGAGCGATCGAGCTGCGGGCTGTACAGCCCGGCGCGGCTTTCCTTGATCACCGCGCCGAACCAGCCGAACAGCATGTACGCCAGCAACAACCCACCGACGAAAAAGATGTACGGGCCGTGGGATTCCGGACGCGCCGCCTTCAGATCGTTGAACCAGGTCGCCAGGCCGTACACGGTGATGACCATGCCGAACGTGGCGATGATCGGCCATTTGCTCTGGGCCGGGACGTAATAGTGCTCATGACTTGCCATTTATTGTTCTCCTTATCGGGCACGCTTAACCGCCAGTGTTTGCAGCCACCGGAGGATGTCGGGCGGTGATATCGAACAGCGTGTAGGACAGCGTCAGGTGCTTCACGTCCTTGGGCATGTCGCGGTCAACGATGAAACGCACCGGCATTTCGATCTGCTGACCCGGCTGTAGCACCTGCTGGGTAAAGCAAAAGCATTCGGTCTTGTGGAAATACGCCGCCGCTTCGCTGGGCGCGATACTCGGCACGGCCTGGGCGCTCATCGGTTTGTCGGTGGGATTACGCGCGACGAAAATCATCTCGTTGACTGCGCCCGGGTTGGCGGTCAGCTCATCGTGCTTGGGGTAGAACTCCCACGGCATGTCGATGTTGTTGGTCGACAGAAACTGCACGCGCACCTGCCGCGACTTATCCACAACCTGCTCGCCCTCGTACTGCCCGGCGGTCTTGCCGTTGATGCCGAAGGCCTTGCACATCACGTCGTAGATCGGCACCAGGGCAAAGCCGAAGACAAACATCGCCACGACGACCCCCAGCAGGCGGGTGACGAGTTTTTTCAGCGAGATCGAGTCAGCCATGATTCCAACCCTCTACACCACCCCCTGTAGGAGTGAGCCTGCTCGCGATGGCGGTGTGCCTGACACACCGCGTCCAGCTCATCGCGAGCAGGCTCACTCCTACAAAGGCCAGGTGTTTCATTTCACTTCCGGCGGCGTAGTAAAGGTGTGATACGGCGCCGGTGACGGCACGCTCCACTCCAGGCCTTCGGCGCCATCCCACGGTTTGGCCGGGGCTGGCGCGCCACCACGGATGGTCTTGATCACGATGAACAGGAAGAAGATCTGCGTGGCGCCGAACATGAACGCGCCGATCGACGAAACCATGTTGAAGTCGGCGAACTGCAGGTTGTAGTCCGGGATCCGCCGGGGCATTCCCGCCAGGCCCACGAAGTGCATCGGGAAGAAGGTCATGTTCATGCCGACGAACGACAGCCAGAAGTGCAGCTTGCCGAGGGTTTCGTCGTACATGTGCCCGGTCCACTTCGGCAGCCAGTAATAGGCCGAGGCGAAGATCCCGAAGATCGCCCCCGGCACCAGCACGTAGTGGAAGTGCGCGACCACGAAGTAGGTGTCCTGGTATTGGAAATCCGCCGGGGCGATGGCGAGCATCAGCCCGGAGAAACCGCCGATCGAGAACAGGATCACGAACGCCACGGCAAACAGCATCGGCGTCTCGAAGGTCAGCGAGCCTTGCCACATGGTGCTCGCCCAGTTGAACACCTTCACCCCGGTCGGCACGGCGATGAGCATGGTCGCGTACATGAAGAACAGCTCGCCCACCAGCGGGATGCCGACCACGAACATGTGGTGCGCCCAGACGATGAACGACAGGAACGCGATGCTCGCCGTGGCGTAGACCATCGAGGTGTAGCCGAACAGCGGCTTACGCGAGAAGGTCGGGATGATCTGGCTGACGGCGCCGAAGGCCGGCAGGATCATGATGTACACCTCGGGGTGGCCGAAGAACCAGAACACATGCTGGAACAGCACCGGGTCACCGCCACCGGCTGCGCTGAAGAAACTGGTGCCGAAGTGGATGTCCATCAGCATCATCGTCACGCACCCGGCCAGTACCGGCATCACCGCGATCAGCAGGAACGCGGTGATCAGCCAGGTCCAGACGAACAGCGGCATTTTCATCAACGTCATGCCGGGGGCGCGCAGGTTGAGGATGGTGGCGATCACGTTGATCGCGCCCATGATCGAACTGATCCCCATCAAATGGATGGCAAAGATGAAGTAGGTGACGCTTTCCGGCGCATAGGTGGTGGACAGCGGGGCGTAGAACGTCCAGCCGAAGTTCGGTCCGCCGCCGGCGGTGAACAGGGTCGAAACCAGCAGCAGGAACGCCGCCGGCAGCAGCCAGAAGCTGAAATTGTTCATTCGCGGCAGGGCCATGTCCGGCGCGCCGATCATCAACGGGATCATCCAGTTGGCGAGGCCGACGAACGCCGGCATCACCGCACCGAAGACCATCACCAGGCCGTGCATGGTGGTCATCTGGTTGAAGAACGCCGGCTCGACGATCTGCAGGCCGGGCTGGAACAGCTCGGCGCGGATCACCATGGCGAACGAGCCGCCGAGCAGGAACATGCAGAACGCAAACCACAGGTACAGCGTGCCGATGTCCTTGTGGTTGGTGGTCAGCACCCAGCGCATCAGGCCTTTGGCGGGGCCGTGGGCGTGGTCGGCATGACCGTGGTCATCGATTACAGCGCTCATGGCCGGTCTCCTTTACGTGAGTGGGCTGGGCTGGCCGGGGCGCGCTGCCCCGGCCGGTTCACGAAGTACGCGATGGACCGGCTCATTTGCTTTCCGCCTGTTTGAGCTCCAGCACTTCTTTTGGCGTGACCATGTCGCCCTTGTTGTTGCCCCAGGCGTTACGTTCGTAGGTCACGACCGCTGCGATATCGACTTCCGACAACTGCTTGCCGAACGCCGCCATCGCGGTGCCGGGCTTGCCGAAGTACACGCGGTGCAGGTGGTCGGCTTTTGGCCCGGTGGCAATCGGCGAGCCTTTGAGCGCCGGGAACATCGGCGGCAGGCCCTGGCCTTCGGCCTGGTGACAGGCCACGCAGGTGGTGTGATAGATCTTGTCGCCGCGCTCTTTAAGCTCGTCCAGCGTCCATTCCTTGCTGGTCAGCTCCTTGAGCTGCGTCGCTTCAGCCTTGCGGTCGGCCAGCCATTTTTCGTAGTCGGGCTTCTCTTTGACGTCGACCACGATCGGCATGAAGCCGTGATCCTTGCCGCACAACTCGGCGCATTGGCCACGGTAGATGCCGGGCTTGTCGATCCGCGTCCAGGCTTCGTTGACGAACCCCGGGATCGCATCGCGCTTGACCGCGAACGCCGGCACCCACCACGAGTGAATGACGTCGGCAGAGGTCACGAGGAAGCGCACCTTGGCGCCGACCGGCAGCACCAGGGGCTTGTCGACTTCGAGCAGGTAGTGCTCGCCCTTGGCTTCCTTGTTATGGATCTGTTCGGCGGGGGTGGCCAGGTTGCTGAAGAACTCGACGTCCTGGCCCAGGTATTTGTAGTGCCACTTCCATTGATAACCGGTGATCTGGATATCGATATCCGGCTCACTGGTGTCGTACATGCGGATCAGGGTGGCGGTCGCCGGAACGGCCATCGCCACCAGAATCAGCAGCGGCACGACGGTCCAGAGAATTTCGACGGTGGTGCTTTCGTGGAACTTTGCGGCGACCTGCCCGGTCGAGCGGCGATGCACGATCATCGACCAGAACATGGCGCCGAAGACGATGATCCCGATCACCACACAGATCCAGAAAATGGTCATGTGCAGGTCGAATACTGCGTGACTGATTTCAGTCGCTCCAGGCGCCATATTCACAGTCCAGGCAGCATGTGCCGGGCTGAAAATCGACCACAACAGGAGGCCCATCCAGACGTGTGGATGTCGCATCATTGCGGGTTCCCCTTATCGTTCTTGTTATCCCGCCGGCTTTCGCCTGCGGCAAGGGAGCGGCTGCATCAGACTACGAACTTGAATCGCCGGGCCTTGCTGCGGGTGCAGTCGGGCGTCATCAGCTAACTCCATTCACTGGCGAGTATAGACAGCGACGGGAAATTGCAATGTGCACACGTAAATGACCTGAAACAGCTGGCACTTGCGTTCAAGGGCACGAATGGAGAAGGATGCAGACGAGTGGTGGCAAATCGATATAACGCAGGTGCATCAAGGATGAAATAATTATGACAAATGCGTCTTAGCATTTTTCGTAAGGCAGCTAAGTTATGTCTTCCCTATTTCATTGCCTTGTACCCTGGAGTTTTCATGAACACCGCCGCATTGCGCGAGCAGATCCAAAAAGCCCGACAAACCGAAAATGAAACCGGACGGCTCAAGCGTCAGCTGGAAGCCAAGTTGCCTCATCTGCATTCGGCCATCCAGTTGCCGGACGCTAACCGCGAAGAAGCGTTGACGAGCTTCGTCACTGCTTATATCGACGAAGTACCAGACATGCTGGATGCAGCCAATGAAGTCGCCAGGGAAGCGGGAATCGAGTCGCAGATCAAACCGGTGCTGAAAATCGCCGAGCAGTACTTCCTCCAGCCGCCGGTCGGCCTGGACAGTCTGCTGGACGAAGCCTATCTGGCGCACCGCTTTGTCGAAGAGGTCAACGACCTGTACATCAAGCATCTCGGCCAGCCACTGATCCCCTTGGACATGACGGTCGCCAATTTGATTGCTCACCAATTGCTCGGTGAGGAATTTGCCAATCAACTGGACGAAGTCGTGCATCACACTATCGACGAGATGCTCGACGACGAGAGTTTTGCGCTGGAGTCGGTAGAAGCCTACCGCGACAAACTCAGCAGCCCGGACACCGGCGCCGCGTGGAAACGCTGGCCGTGCATGGGCCGCCGACTGGGTGTGGGCCTCGAGCTCGACCAGCCTGCTGCCTGAGTTACACACAATCGAATGTAGGAGTGAGCCTGCTCGCGATGGCGATAGATCAATCAACATCTTTGTTGACTGACCCACCGCCATCGCGAGCAGGCTCACTCCTACAGGGGTTGAGTTCAACCAGCAAATTTAGCCGGCAGCGCCGATTCCGGTATTGGTCCGCACCCTGCCTTCAAGCCTGCGCTTCAACCCGCGCGACTCGATCAATAGCTTCGACCCTTTCGCCGCATTCGCCCGACCCCATTCCTCCAGCAACTCCAGACACGAATGGTCGATGTAGCTCAGGTTATTGAGCGGCACATGCACCGTCGTACCTGCGGGAATGCTGCCCAGCACCTGGGTCAGCGCCGGCACCTTGAGGAACGTCGCCGCACCGATCAGGCGCAACTCCATCTCACCGTCCTGTGGCAGGTCGATCAGGCTGATCTTCAGGCGCGAAGCCTTGAACGCCAGTTTCACCAGGGTCAGACCGAAACCGATCAGCACACCGGTCAACAGATCGGTAAAGATGATCGCCAGCGCCGTGGCGGCGTAGGTGAACATCGGCATCCGTCCGTAACGGCCCAGACCGCGAAAGGCCTTGAGGTCGACCAGTTTGAAACCGGTATACACCAGCACCCCCGCCAGACTCGCCACCGGAATGCTTTGCAGCACGCTCGACAGCAAGAGCACGAACGCCAGCAGCCACAGACCATGGAGGATCGTCGAATAACGCGTGGTCGCACCGGCCTGGACGTTGGCTGAACTGCGCACGATCACCCCGGTCATTGGCAGTGCCCCGACCAGACCGCAGAGCATGTTGCCGACACCTTGCGCCGACAGCTCACGGTCGAAGTCCGAACGCACCCCGTTGTGCATGCGGTCCACTGCCGCAGCAGACAGCAGGGTTTCGGCGCTGGCGATGAACGCCACGGCGAACGCGGCGATCAGCAGCGTCGGATCGGCCAGGCTGAGCAGGTCCGCCGGTTTCAGCCAGTCGATGGCTTCGGCCAGATTCTCCGGCACCTCGACCCGTTTCACCTGCAACGCCAGCAGCAGGCTGGCGCCCGTGGCCAGACCGACGCCGAGCAATGCACCGGGAACAAACCGTAGCGAATTCGGACGGAATTTCTCCCATAGCCACATCACCGCTATGGTCGCCAGCCCAAGCAACCCGGCCTGCCAGCCGAGCGATGGCAAGGCTTGCGCCACCGCGCTGGGGAATGCCGTGAGGTTATCCAGACCGGAGGGTTGCGGCTTGGCATCGAGCATCACATGCACTTGCGAGAGCACAATCAGCACTCCGATCCCCGCGAGCATGCCGTACACCACCGCTGGCGCCGTCACCCGGAACCAGCAACCGAGCTTCAGGCGACCGGCCACCAGTTGCAGGAAACCCGCGAGCAGCAGAATCGGCCCGAGCATCTCGATGCCGTGCTGGCGCACCAGTTCGAACACCAACACCGCCAGACCCGCCGCGGGACCACTGACCTGCAACGGCGACCCCGCCAGCCAACCGACCACCAGACCACCGATGATCCCGGTAATCAGACCCTTGGCCGGCGGCAACCCTGACGCAATCGCGATACCCATGCACAGCGGCAAGGCGACCAAAAACACAACCACTGAAGCGAGCAGCTCCCGTGGCAACACCGCTTTCAATTGAGCAGCACGCATGGTGACTCTCCCGAAGTTTTCTTCAGGCATGGCTTCGCCGAGCCGCTGAAACAGCGGCCGGCGTCAAACCACACAGATGTTTAGGAAGATTTAGAAGCGCGCTTTGGGCGTCGCCACCGGAATCGGATGGGTGCCGTCGAGCGGCAGGAAACGTCCCTGATCCGCGTCGTAAGCTTTGATTTCACTGGTTTCGATGTTGTAGACCCAGCCATGGATGAACAAATGACCGTTCGCCATGCGCGAGGCTACCGAGGGATGGGTACGCAAGTGCTGCAATTGGGCGATGACGTTCTCCTCGGTGAGGATCGGCATGCTTTCTTTTTCGTCGGCGCAGTGACAGTTGTCATGCACCATGGTCTTCGCCACTTCCGCATGACGCAGCCAGGCTTTGACAGTCGGCATTTTTTCCAGGCTGTCCGGATTGAGCACTGCGCGCATGGCGCCGCAATCGGAGTGGCCGCAGATGATGATGTGCTGCACGCCCAGCGCCAGTACCGCGTATTCGATCGCGGTGGAAACGCCACCGTTCATCTGGCCGTAAGGCGGCACGACGTTGCCGACGTTACGGGTCACGAACAGATCGCCCGGCGAGCTCTGGGTGATCAGTTCGGGCACGATGCGCGAGTCGGCGCAGGTGATGAACATCGCCTTTGGCGCCTGGGCCGTGGCGAGTTTCTTGAAGAGTTCTTCCTGCTGCGGGAAGACCTCATGATGAAAATGCAAAAAGCCGTCAACGATCTGTCGCAGCGCTGCATCGGCGGACTCCGCCCCAGGGACGGCTTGCGCCGACGCAGCCAACGGCTGTTTATCCTTGTCACTCATGATTCATCCTCTTTGGCGGATTCGGGGAGTCATTCCCGTGTATTCCGATGTGAAGCCAGTGGCTGTTTAAAACATCCGGGTCATCCCGACCCGTCAGTCACTCGATGAACAAGGTAGCCGCCGAAACTTAACTCAAACTGAATAAAGCGCTCTAGAACGTGTGTTCCAGGTCGCAAAAAACGTGACTGGTCTGTTTCGACGGAAGGATTCCAACCCATCAACCATAGGCTAATTGTCGCTAAATCAACGACATCTGGCGACCCGGCGGACAGAAGGCAGTGCAATCGAGGTTATAGCCCTCACGGTGGTTTAAACCGAGGCGTTTAATGGCTTTGGCAAAACGTTGTGCGAGCAGGTCGGCGAACGGCCCTTCGCCGCGCATGCGGGCGCCGAAACGGCTGTCGTAGAGCTCGCCGCCACGGCTCTGGCGCACCAGGCTCAGCACATGGGCCGCGCGCTGCGGGTAGTGCGCCTGCAGCCACTCCTCGAACAGCGGCGCGACCTCCAGCGGCAGGCGCAGCATCATGTACGCGGCGCTTTGCGCCCCGGCGGCGTGCGCCTCGGTCAGCAAGCTTTCGATTTCGCTGTCGTTGATCATCGGAATCATCGGTGAACACAGTACCCCCACCGGAATCCCCGCTTCACGCATCACCCGGATCGCCCGCAGCCGTGCTTTCGGTGCAGCGGCACGGGGTTCGAGGATGCGTTTGAGTTCATCGTCCAGCGTGGTCAGGCTGATCATTACCGCCACCAGCCGTTGCTGTGCCAGCTCGGTGAGCAGATCGAGGTCGCGCAAAATCAGCGAACCTTTGGTGACGATGGTCACCGGGTGCCGGTAGCGAAGCAGCACTTCGAGGGTCTGGCGGGTGATCCGGTGCTCGCGCTCGATGGGTTGATACGGATCGGTGTTGGAACCCAGGTTAATCGGCGCGCACTGATAGCCGCGCTTGCTGAGCTGCTCTTCCAGCACTTGAGCGGCGTTGGTCTTGGCGATCAGCCGGGTTTCGAAATCCAGCCCCGGCGACATGTCCCAATAGGCGTGGCTGGGCCGCGCGTAGCAATAGATGCAGCCGTGCTCGCAGCCGCGATAGGGATTGATCGAACGATCAAAGGGCAGGTCTGGCGAGGTGTTGCGGGTGATGATGGTTTTCGCGGTCTCGATCATCACCTCGGTGTTTTGCGTCTCGGGCACTTCCTGATACCAGCCGTCGTCCTCGGCTACCGAACGATTCGGCGCGAAGCGGTTGTGCGGGTTGGTCGCGGTGCCGCGACCGCGGGGAGGCAAGGGCGTGTGCATCGGATGGGTCCTGATGGCTGTATGTGCATACAGTATCGCCGGTGCGAGTAAACAGCCAGTGCCGTTCGGCGATTCGGGGTATGGGAACAGGGTATCCGGTTTATTGATTGCGCCTTTTTATTGCAACCTGGAGACACATGTTTCAAGTAGCAGTGCAACTTGCAATGTCGTTAGTATTCGCCTTGTTGTCATTCTGCTATTCAATATTTAAAAGGAATTAAAAGTGTCTAACTTTAACCATCGCGGCGTCTTTCTGCAGAAACTTGGTCCGACTCCGGTTGATCCGGATGAAGTACTGGTGTCCATGCAGTTTGCACTGAAGCAATCCGGTTGGGATGCAGCGAACGCCGTGCCAGCCGACTCTCTGCTGGATTCGCGGATTATCATTGCGTCGTCCTATGACGGGGGCAAAACCTTCGATGTGCGCAATGACAAGGATATCGATGGTGACGGTGATATCGATGCAGATGACAAGGAAAAGTTGCTGGCGTTGGCCAAGGCTTATGTAAGTATCATGAACCCGTAATATGGATCAGACGCTATATTAGTTGTGGCGTAATACAAAAAAGCCCTGCCCGTATTAAATACGGACAGGGCTTTTATTAGTTGCTGTGGGTTACCTGGCCGAGATCATCAGCCGAGGTGGTCGTCATGTCGCTGGTGCGTAAATGACTGACCTCGTTCGCGTTCACCGGCGCGCCTTTGTTGCCCCAGCTGCCACGGATGAAACTCACCACATCCGCCACTTCCTGATCCGACAAGCGCCAGGCGAAACCCGGCATGGTGAAGGTCGAGGGTGCCGTGTGCGTCGCCGGGAGGGTGCCGCCTTTGAGCACGATGTGGATCAGCGAGGTCGGATCCTCCGATTGCAGCACCGGATTGCCCGCCAGTGCCGGGAACACCCGGGTGTAGCCGTGGCCATCGGTGCGGTGGCAGGCCGCGCAGTTATCGATGTACACCGCTGCGCCGCGCTGGCTGTCGTCGCCGTTCCACAGAGCCTTGGCGGCTTTCTCGTCGTACTGGTGCGGCTGATCGTTTGGATCAGTAGCTGGCAGCGACTTGAGGTAGCGGGCGATCGCGGTCAGGTCGGCGTCGGTCATGTATTGCATGCTGTGGGTGACCACATCGCTCATGCCGCCGAAGACCGCGCTGCGGTCGCTGCGTCCGGTCTTGAGGAACTGCACCAGTTGCGCTTCGCTCCAGCCGCCGAGACCGTCCTTGTGATCACCGCGCAGGCTCTTGGCGATCCAGCCTTCCAGCGGCGCACTGCCGGCGAGGAAGTTCTTGCCGTCCGCCGCGCTCAGGGATTTTTCCTGCATGGTCAGGGCACGCGGCGTATGGCAGGCGCCGCAATGGCCGAGGCCTTCGACCAGATAGGCGCCGCGATCGATCACCGGATCATCCGTGGTTGCCTTGTAGTCTTCGACCTTCGGCGCGAACATCCAGCGCCAGCCCATCAGTGGCCAGCGCATGCTCAGTGGCCATGGAATGTCGCTGGCCTTGTTCTCCTGCGCGACCGGTTCGACGCCGTGCATGAAGTAGGCGTACAGCGCCTGCATGTCGGTTTCGCTGACACGGGCGTAGGACGGATACGGCATCGCCGGGTACAACGTACTGCCGTTTTTGGCAACGCCATGGCGCACCGCTTTGTCGAAGTCCTCGAAGCTGTAATCACCGACGCCGGTTTTGTCCGGGGTGATGTTGGTCGAGTAGATCGTGCCGATCGGGGTTTCCATCGGCAGGCCGCCGGCGAACGGCTTGCCACCCTTGGCGGTGTGGCAGGCCACGCAGTCACCGGCGCGGGCGAGGTACTCGCCTTGTTTGATCAACGCTTGATCAACTTCGGCCGCTTGAATTGAGGCGCTGCCGAGCAGGGCCAGGGTGGCGATAACGAGAATTTTCATGGTCATCGCTCCTTATGCCTGGACCAGCGGGCCGGGGTTTTTCAGGTACTGCTCGCGGATCGCCTTGGCCGACCAGTAGGTCAATGCCGCCACCAGCCCGGTCGGGTTGTAACCCAGACCTTGCGGGAATGCCGACGCACCCGGTACGAACACGTTGTGCACGTCCCAGCTCTGCAGGTAGCGGTTCAGGGCGCTCTTCTTCGGATCGGTGCCCATGATCGCGCCACCGTTAAGGTGCGTGGTCTGGTAGGCCGCGGTGTTGAAGTGATCACCGACCTGTTTGCCGATCACCGCGATGGCTTTCGGGCCCATGGCTTGGGCGACCTTGCCCATTTTCTCGACCATGAAGCGGTTCATCTTGATGTCGTTTTCCTGCCAGTCGAAGGTCATCCGCAACAGCGGCAAGCCGTAGGCATCGCGGTACACCGGGTCGAGGTCGAGGTAGTTGCCACGGTAGGACTGATGCGCGCCGTGGGCGTCCATCGACACCTGGTGGGTGTAGTAATCGGCGGTCGCGCGTTTCCAGTCACTGCCCCAGGCCGGGGTGCCCGGCGGGTTCGAAGTGCCAGCAATCGGCCGGCTGCCGGCCTGATTGACCCACATTGGCGAGCCGCCGACGAAGCCGTGCGGGCCGTGGTCGAAGTTGTCGGCGTTGAAGTCGTCCAGTGCCACGCCGTTGCCGCCGGCACCCATGAAGTTGTTGGTGTGGGTATCCTTGTCGAAGAACGCCTTGATGGTCGCCATGTTCTGGTAGGCAAAGTTGCGCCCGACCACGCCTTCGCCGGTAATCGGGTCGTAGGGTTTGCCGATCCCGGACAGCAGCATCAGGCGCACATTGTGCAACTGGAACGCGCCGAGGATCACCAGATCTGCAGGTTGCTCGATCTCGCGGCCCTGAGCATCGATGTAGGTGACGCCGGTGGCTTTGCTTTTCGTGCTGTCGAGGTTGATCCGCAGCACGTGGGCGTTGGCGCGCAGCTCGAAATTCGGCAGCGGCTTGAGCGCCGGCAGAATGTTCACGTTAGGCGAAGCCTTGGAATACATGTAGCAAACGTAGCCGCTGCAGAATCCGCAGAAGTTGCACGGACCCATCTGTGCGCCGTAGGGATTGGTGTACGGCCCTGAAGTATTCGCCGATGGCAGGTTGTAGGGTTTGTAACCGACCTCTGTCGCCGCTTTGCCGAACAGCTGTGCGGAAACGGTGTTCTTCTGCGCCTCCAGCGGGAACGGGTTCGAGCGATCCGGCGCGTACGGGTTGCCGCCCTTGCCCTGGCCGACCAGTTGGCCTTTTACGGTCCAGGCCTGGCCGGAGGTGCCGAAGACTTTCTCGGCGAAATCGAAGAACGGTTCGAGCTCTTCGTAGCTGACGCCGAAGTCCTGGATGGTCATGTCCTTGGGGATGAAGCTTTTGCCGTAGCGCTCTTCGTAATGGCTGCGCATGCGCAACTCGATCGGGTCGACCCGGAAATGCACGCCCGACCAGTGCAAACCGGCGCCACCCACGCCATTACCCGGCAGGAACGCACCCAATTGGCGGTTCGGCAGGGCAATGTCGGTGACGCTGTGACGGATGGTGACGGTTTCTTTCGAGATGTCCTGAAAGAGTTTTTTCCGCACGCTGTAGGTGAGTTCGTCGATCACCTGCGGATAGTTGCCGTCGGGGTAAGTGTCCTGCATCGGCCCGCGCTCCAGCGCCAGCACGTTGAGCCCGGCTTCGGTCAGCTCCTTGGCCATGATTGCGCCGGTCCAGCCAAAACCGACGATCACCGCGTCGACCTTCTTCATTACCGTTGCCATGCTCAAGCCCTCTCGCCGCGAATCGAAACTGCCGGGAAGGGGTATTGCTCGTTGCGTTCCACCCAATCCATGAAATCGGCGCGGGCGCCGGGGAAGCCGATCATGGTCCAGCCGACCATGCCTTTATTGCCGCCGTGGATCGGATCGCAGAAGAACCCTTCCTTGGTGTTTTGCAGCAACAGGCTGAAGAAAATCTTTGCCGGAACGGCATCGAACTGCGGCTTGCCGGCTTCGAGTTGCTTGAGCAGATCGTCTCGGGTAGCGCTGTCTTGCTCAGCAAATGTCTTTCCGTTCAGCGATTTTGCCCACTGATCCGTGGCGGCGATGCCGAGGCGATAGATGTCTTTGGGCACCAGTTTGCTCTGCCAGCCCATCTCCGGCGCCGCGTCGGCGTTGAACGGGCCTTGCATGTACCAGAGGGCACCGGCGGCATACGGGGTGTTCATCTGGCGGTCGATGTATTCCGGCACGCCGGCTTCCAGAGCCCCCGGGCCCTGATCGTCGTTGGGGATCAATTGCGCCACGGCGGCGTTGATGAAGGCCCATTCCTCGGCGCTGAAATAGCTCGGCTGGTAAGCGCCGGCTTCGGATTTCGCCGGGGTTGCGGCTGGCGCCGCCGGGGTGGCTGCAGGTGCAGCTTGCAGCACGCTGCTGCCCAGACCGGTTCCGGCCAGGGTAACCACGGGAATCAGGGTCAGGGATTTGCGCAAGAACTCACGCCGCGGGTTGTCTCGATCTGCATCAGACATGGGAGTGCACCTCATCAGGCATTGATGGTTGTCCGTTTCTACGAACGGCTTGAGCATTTTTTCGTCGCGGCGCGTGGCCCGTTTGACCGGGAAAAGGGGGACGGCTGCAACATCGTGTGACAAATGGTAGCAGCCTAATCATCGGGGTGAACCGATTCAGCGGAAAAACCCACGGTTTTTTTTACGCGGTGTTCAATGAAATCGTGCGGATTCACGATTCTTTGACAAGTGGCTCACAGGGCTTTGACTGCCAGACGTGGAAGCTGCGAGGCCTTTCATTGATGAATTTCGATACGGTCAGCCCAGCATGTCTCGAGTGCGCCTTTTCCCTGCTTTGTGTTTGTCGCTTGCTGCCCTGCTGCACTTGATGCCAGCCCAGGCTGACGCCGCTGTCACATCGCGCCCGCCTGAGTGGGCGCAACCGGTTGAAGTGCAGTACAACCTGTTCCAGATGTCGCCAACGCTGTATCGCAGTGCCTTGCCGGACGGCGGTGCGGTGCCGTTGCTGAAGAACCTCAAAGTGGCGACCGTGATCAACTTTCTGCCCGAAGCCGACAGCAGTTGGCTGTCCGAGCCGGGCATCAATCAGGTGCAACTGCCTTATCGCACCAACCATGTCGATGACGCCGATGTGCTCAAGACCCTGCGCGCGATTCAGACCGCCGAAGCCAATGGCCCGGTGTTGATGCATTGCAAGCATGGTTCCGACCGCACCGGCCTGATGGCGGCGATGTACCGGATTGTGGTGCAGGGCTGGAGCAAGGAAGACGCGCTGAATGAAATGACTCAGGGCGGTTTTGGTGAGAGCGGCCATTTCAAGGATGGCGTGCGCTATGTGATGCAGGCCGACGTCGACAAACTGCGCACCGCCCTGGCCAATGGCGATTGCAGCACCAGTGCGTTTGCTACCTGCTCGATGAAGAGCTGGTTCCAGTCAGTCAACCTCAAATAAGCCGAACCCTCCACGGCATTGCACCGTGGAGGGTTATTCGCTGGCTCAGTCTTCGGACTTTTTCTTCAGTTTCGGATTCGGGAAGAACTGCACGGCCTGGACGGTCTTGTCCGGCGCCGGTTTGAGCGCGCTGGTATTGACCCGCGTGCCCAGTTCCTTGGGAACCGACAACCCCTGCTCGTTGAGCGTATCCGAGTAACCGCAGGCCACGCATTCGCGGTGCGGCACGCTGTCCTCGTTCCACATCATCAGTTTGTCCGGCTCGCTGCACGCCGGGCAGACGGCCCCGGCGATAAAGCGCTTCTTGGTAATCACAGGTGCCTCACTCATGCTGCTGCGTCCTCACTCAGGCCGCTGTGGCGCAAGAGTGCGTCAATCGATGGCTCGCGGCCACGGAAGTCGACGAACAACACCATTGGCGCCTGCGAACCACCACGGGCCAGAATCGCTTCGCGGAATGCACGACCGGTTTGTGCGTTGAGCACGCCGTCTTCTTCGAATTTCGAGAAGGCATCCGCCGACAGCACTTCAGCCCACTTGTAGCTGTAGTAACCCGCCGCGTAACCGCCGGCAAAGATGTGCGCGAAGCTGTTGGGGAAGCGGTTGTAGACCGGTGGACGCATCACCGACACCTCGTCACGCACGCCTTCGAGTACCTGCGCGACGCTGCGGCCGTCACCGTGGGTGGCGTGCAGTTCGAAGTCGAACAGCGAGAACTCCAACTGTCGGACCATCATCAGGCCGGACTGGAAGTTCTTCGCTGCGAGCATTTTTTCCAGCAGATCCTGCGGCAGTGGTTCGCCGCTTTCGTAGTGACCGGAGATCAACGCGAGGCCTTCCGGCTCCCAGCACCAGTTTTCCATGAACTGGCTCGGCAACTCGACCGCGTCCCACGCCACGCCGTTGATCCCGGAGACACCGGCGTGATCAACGCGGGTCAGCAGGTGATGCAGACCATGGCCGAACTCGTGGAACAGGGTGGTCACTTCATCGTGGGTCAGCAGCGCCGGCTTGCCGCTGTCGGCCGGGGTGAAGTTGCACACCAGGTTGGCGACCGGGCTTTGCAGCACGCCGTCGACGGTGCGGCGACGGTCGCGGGCGCCGTCCATCCACGCACCGCCACGCTTGTTGGCGCGGGCGTAGAGGTCGAAGAAGAAGCGGCCGACGTGCTGGCCGTTTTCCTTGATCTCGAACAGGCGCACGTCCGGGTGCCAGGTGTCGAAGCCTTTCAGTTCGGCGATTTCGATGCCGTACAGACGCTGGACGATAGCGAACAGACCGCCGAGGACTTTATCGATCGGGAAGTAGGCCCGCAGGGTTTCCTGAGCGACGCTGTAACGTTGTTCACGGAGCTTCTCGCCGTAGAAACCGCTGTCCCAGCTTTGCAGATCGGCGCAGCCCTGTTCGGCGGCGTAGGCGCGCAGTTGCTGCAAATCCTGTGCGGCAAACGGCTTTCTGCGCTTGGCCAGGTCGCGCAGGAAACTCAGCACCTGATCGCTGGATTCGGCCATTTTGGTGGCCAGGCTCAGCTCGGAGAAGCTGGCGAAGCCCAGCAGTTTGGCCAGTTCCTGACGCAGGTCGAGGATCTCTTCCATCACCGGGCCGTTGTCGTTCTGGCCGGCGTTCGGGCCTTGATCCGAGGCGCGGGTGCAGTAGGCGGCGTAGACTTCTTCACGCAACGCACGGTCTTGCGCGTAGGTCATCACCGCGTAGTAGCTCGGGAATTCCAGGGTGATCAGCCAGCCATCAAGGTCTTTGGCCTGTGCGGCGGCGGCCATTTGCGCCTTGGCCGAATCGGTCAGACCGGCGAGGGCGGCTTCATCGGTGACGTGCTTGGTCCACGCCTGAGTGGCGTCGAGCAGTTGGTTGGAGAAGCGGCTGCCCAGCTCGGACAGTTTGCTCTGCACTTCGGCGTAGCGCTTTTGTTCGGCTTCCGGCAGGTCGATACCCGACAGACGGAAATCGCGCAGGGCGTGTTCCAGAATAGTCTTTTGCGCCACCTCGAAACCGGCAGCTTGCGGGCTGTTGGCCAGGGCTTCATAGGCCTGGAACAGTTCGCGGTTCTGGCCCATCTCGGTGGAGTAGGCGCTCAGGGCTGGCAGGCACGACTCGTAGGCTTCGCGCAGTTCGGCGCTGTTGCACACGGCGTTGAGGTGGCTGACCGGGCTCCAGGCTGCGCCAAGGCGATCATTGAGTTCGTCCATCGCCAATACCAGGCCGGCCCAGGTCGGGTTCTCGACTTGAGTCTTGAGGATCTCGGCAATGGCGGCGCGGTTGTCGGCCAGGATCGTTTCAATGGCTGGCAGCACGTGTTCGGCACGGATCGTGGAGAACGGCGGCAGGTCGTAGGACTGCAGAAGAGGGTTGTTCACGCTCACGGTTGGCACCTTGGCTGGAAGAAACATGCGCCCATCTTAATTACAATCGACACTCACCGCAGCTATCGGCGACAGAGAGAGAACTTATCGTGCCCGTTCGCAAGTACCAGAATCACACCCCGCAGTTGCGCAAAGGCGCGTTTGTCGACGCCTCGGCGGTGGTGATCGGCGACGTCGAAATCGGCGAAGACAGCTCCGTGTGGCCGCTGACCGTGATCCGTGGCGACATGCACCGCATCCGTATCGGCGCGCGCACCAGCGTGCAGGATGGTTGCGTACTGCACATCACCCACGCCGGCCCGTTCAACCCGGATGGTTTTCCGCTGCTGATCGGCGATGACGTGACCATCGCTCACAAGGTCATGCTGCATGGCTGCACTGTTGGCAGCCGCGTATTGATCGGCATGGGCAGCATCGTCATGGACGGCGCGGTGGTCGAGGATGACGTGATCATCGGCGCCGGCAGCCTGGTGCCACCGGGCAAGCGCCTGGAAAGCGGCTTCCTGTACGTGGGCAGCCCGGTGAAACAGATCCGCCCGCTGACTGACAAGGAGCGCGCCTTCTTCACCTACAGCGCGGCGAACTACGTGAAGCTCAAGGACCTGCATCTGGCCGAAGGCTACGACCAGCTCTGAATCGCCTTACACCTGCTCAGGATTTCTCATGCATTACCAGACCGTACTGTTCGACCTCGATGGCACCCTGACCGACCCGCGTGAGGGCATCACCCGTTCCATCCAGTTCGCCCTCGGCAAACTCGGCATTGATGAGCCGGACCTGACCAAGCTCGAACACTTCATCGGCCCGCCACTGTTGCAGGCGTTCATGCAGTTCTATGGCTTTGACGAGGCCAAGGCCTGGGAAGCGGTGAACTTCTATCGCGAGCGCTTCAAGGTCACCGGACTGTACGAAAACCGCGTGTTCGATGGCGTCACACCGCTGCTGGAAACCTTGAGCGGCCAAGGGCGACAGCTGTATATCGCGACCTCCAAACCTTGGGAATTTGCCCGCGAGATTGCCCGGCACCTCGACTTTGCCAAACACTTCAAGGTGATCTACGGCAGCGAACTGGATGGCACGCGGACCAACAAGGTCGAGCTGATCGCGCACCTGGTGGCCGAAGAGGGGCTGGATCCGGCCAATACGCTGATGATCGGCGATCGCAAGCATGACCTGATCGGCGCGCGCAGCAACGGGCTGGATGCGGCGGCGGTGGGCTATGGGTTTGGCAGCTTTGAAGAATTGAGTGCCGAAGCGCCGGCCTATCATTTTGAAACGCTGGCCGAGTTGCATCAGGCGTTCCTGCGGCGCTGATGAGTCAGTCTTCGCGAGCAAGCCCGCTCCCACAGGGAGAATGCATTTCAACTGTGGGAGCGGGCTTGCTCGCGAAGGGGCCGGCTCAGCCCATGCGAAATCAGGATTCTGCCAACGCTCTAAGTGCCGCTTTACGCTCAGTCAGCGGCAGCTCACCCAGCTTTTCGACCTCAACATAAAACCTTACCCAATCCCCCCCAACCTGGCTGAACAACGCTGCAAACGCCGGCACCCACTGGTCATACAGCCCAAACGGCAGCAGCCGCGCATTGTTCAGCGGCATATTCACCCAGGCGTCATAACGCTTGTCCCCTGCCCACTGGCTGTCGCGCATCAATCGATATTCGCGACGAAACTGCTCGAACGCCGCTGTTTTGCGCTCGCGCATCTGCTCGGCCGGCAGCGGCTGGGCATAGAGCTTTTCCAGTTGTGAACGCGTTTCCAGCACCAACTCGATGAACTGGTCACGCTGCATGAGCAGCGAGTCGGTGTCTGGCGGCAGGCCACGAAATGCCCGCCACTGTCGGGTGCCTTGCTGTTCGACAAATGTGGCGAAGGACTCGTTGAACTCGGTGTCGTCCTTCACATAGAAGCGCTGATGCGCCAGTTCATGAAAAATCAGCGTGGCCAGGCGCTCGTCACCCCAGCCCATCATCGAGTTGAGAATCGGGTCATTGAACCAGCCGAGGGTCGAATAGGCTTCGACGCCGCCAATCGACACGTCCATGCCTTGCAGGCGCTGAATCGCCGCTTCGCCACGTGCGGCGCTCTGGCTGTAGTAGCCGCGATAGGCCACACAGCCGGCAATCGGGAAGCAATGGTTCTGCGGGGTCAGGGAAAACTCCGGGGTGGCGAACACGTTCCACACCACGTACGGCCGGCCAATGTCGGCGTACAGGCGATAGCTCTGGTTGTCCGGCAGGTGCAGCTGTTCGCTGGCGAAGGCGCGGGCCTTCTGCGACTGGATCAGGTGTGTGCGTAATGCCGTATCGCGGCTGGGGTCGGCGATCACCTTGGCCACCGGCTCACGCGCCTGCAACAACTGCAACTGACCGCTGGCCAACTGGCTGTAATAGCTCACGCTGGAGCAACCGCTGAGCAACAAAAACATCACACCCGGAAACAAAATCCGAAAAACGCGATCAAGTAACCCATGGCTTGGAAGCGGCCTGATCAAAATAAAAAATCCTTTGGAAAGTCTGCCCGCAAGACTATCCCGCCATTTGGAGCTTCGCTATGCGCATGTTGTTGCTGACTGGAGGCCTGCTGACGCTGGCCGGTTGTGCCGGATTCGGAATGCCCGACCCTGACCCCTCGCAAGCCTGGATCGACCTCGATGCCCGGCAACAGGACACCGCGCTGCAAGCGCTGCAGGTCGATAGCCGAACCACGGCCGACAAACGTTATTTCGAGGTGCAGCCCGGCAGCCATGAACTGAAGGTGCGTTATCAGTTTGCGGTCGAAGCCACCAACATCGGCCCGGATGCCGAGCCGCTGTGGCGCGACTGCCAGTTGAACGTGAAATTCAAGGACTTCAACGCCGGTCAGCGTTATCAGCTGCAGGCCGGCAGTATCGGTTTCCGTCCATGGGCGAAGCTCTACGACGAGCAACGCAAAGTGGTTGGCCAGGGCACACCGGCAGGCTGTCAGCGCACTTGATCGGCGCTATGCTTCAGGTCTGAACCCTTGGACATCCATCATGCGCAAGTTGATGCTGTTGCTCGCAGTCGGCGCTATCACCGGCTGCCAGACCCCGTTGCCACCGGTCGATCCACAAATGGCCTGGGTCGACTTTTCGACCCCGACCCCGGGCGGCAAACTGCTCATGGCCGAGCGCCTCGACAATAAACGGTTGACCGACGGGCGTTTCTTTCAGGTGACGCCTGGCAGCCATGAGCTGCGGGTGCGTTTCGACTTCGAGGTGTTTGGCGGCGGTGGCAGTCTGATGACCGGCCCGGTCGAGCGGCTGTGTTACCTGTACATCCGCTACGACCATTTCGAAGCCGGCCAGCGTTACCTGCTGGAAGGGCGTTCGCTGGGGTTCACGCCGAGCGCGCGTTTGTACAACGCCAGGCACGAGATCGTTGCCGAGGACCGGGACATCGACTGCCTTACCTGAGGTGAATCAGTTGCTGTTTTTCTGATAGATGATCGCTTTGGTGCCGTTGTCGCAAGTGCCGACGACCATCGCCACGTCGTGTTTATCGGCCTCTTCCTTGCTGACGATTTCCAGCGTGTAGGAGGGCACGGCGTTGGCCTGGATCTTGACCTCGATCTCGTTTTTCAGTTCTTCACAGTCTTTCGGTGCGGCAAGAACCGTTGTGGCCAGTGCACTGCAGAAAATCGCCAAGCCAATACGTTTCATAGTTAAAGCTCCCTGGTGCAGCGCGCACGGGTGTGCGCTGAAGCTGCTGTCACTTATTCGACCATATTTTTGCAGAGCGGGTTCTGACTTCGCTCACATCTTCAGGCACTGCGGTGCTTTTTGGATCGCTTTCGCGAGCAGGCTCGCTCCCACATTGGACGTGTTCACAACACACACCCTGAGGGAGCGAGCCTGCTCGCGATTGGGTCAGTCAGCGCCGACTTAGCTGACCAGCGAAGCCTCAAGCGTAATCTTCGCATTCAACAGCTTGGACACCGGGCACCCTTCCTTGGCCTTGTTACTCAGTTCTTCAAACTGCGCCTGCGTCGCTCCCGGGATCTTCGCCTTGAGAATCAGCTTCACCGCAGTGATGGCAAAGCCGCCGTCCACCTGGTCCAGCGTGACCTCCGCCTGCGTGTCGATGCTGTCAGCCCTCAGGCCCGCATCGCCGAGAATCATCGAAAACGCCATGGAAAAACAGCCGGCATGGGCGGCGCCGATCAGTTCTTCCGGGTTGGTGCCCTTGCCACCTTCGAAGCGGGCCTTGAAGCCGTAAGGCGCTTCTCTGAGGACGCCGGTTTCGGTAGAGATCGAGCCGATGCCGGTTTTCAGATCGCCAGCCCAATGCGCGGATGCTTTCTTCACGATAGCCATGTCTGCCTCCTCAAGATCTGGCGCGGAACGCCGCGCCGTCGTGGTGTTTGCTTGCAAGGCTTCTGAGGATAGACGCCGGAACAAAGTTCAGCTCAGGTGAATCGTTGACTTTTTTAGTAGGATTTTTCCCTCAGCTATTGAAACTCGGGTATATGCCCTTATTGCACAGAACACGCTTATGAATTCGGCAGGTTTTCGTTCGCAAGAAAAAACCTGCAGACCACTCGGAGACGCAGGTTTATGAAGCAACTGTCCGACGTAAAGTTTTCCACCCTCGATCTGGTGCCGGTGCGCGAGAACGGCAGCCCGGCGCAATCGCTGCGCAACTCGCTGGACCTGGCGCAGCATGTCGAGAAATTCGGCTATACCCGCTTCTGGGTCGCCGAGCACCACAACATGGACGGCATCGCCAGTTCCGCCACTTCGGTATTGCTGGGGTATCTGGCCGGTGGTACCTCGACGATTCGCGTCGGCTCCGGCGGGGTGATGTTGCCTAACCACGCACCGCTGGTGATCGCCGAACAGTTCGGCACTCTCGAAAGCCTGTATCCGGGGCGCATCGACCTCGGGCTGGGCCGGGCACCGGGTTCCGACCAGATGACCGCCCGTGCCCTGCGCCGCGAGCGCTCTGGCAGTGCCGATGATTTCCCGGAAGACGTCGCCGAACTGGTGCGCTTCCTCGGCCCGCGTACCCCGGATCAACGGGTGATCGCCATGCCCGGAACCGGCACCAATGTGCCGATCTGGTTGCTCGGCTCCAGTCTGTTCAGTGCGCAACTGGCCGGTGAGCGCGGTTTGCCCTACGCCTTCGCCTCGCACTTCGCCCCGCGCTTTATGCACGAGGCGATCCGCGTCTATCGCAATCACTTCAAGCCGTCGGCGGTGCTCGACAAGCCGTACGTGATGCTCGGCGTACCGTTGGTTGCAGCGGATACCGATGAGCAGGCGGATTACCTGGCGACTTCGGTGTACCAGCGCATTCTCGCGTTGATGCGCGGGCAGAGTCTGGTGCAGCGTCCACCGGTGAAAAGCATGGATGGCCTGTGGTTACCCCATGAGCGTGAGGCAGTGGGGGACTTCCTCGGCCTGGCAATGGTCGGCAGCCCGCAGAAGATCCGCGCGAAGCTGGAGGTGCTGGTTGAACAGACGCAGGCCGATGAGCTGATCTTCACCTGTGATCTGTATGAGCATGCCGATCGCCTGCATTCCTATGAGTTGCTGGCGCAGGTCATGAAGGGATAACACCAACCCCTGTAGGAGTGAGCCTGCTCGCGATAGCGTTTCCACAGTCACTGAGTTGTTGACTGTTACACCGCCATCGCGAGCAGGCTCACTCCTACAGGGGGAACGTGTCGCCCACAAAAAAGCCGACGCCTTCGCGTCGGCTTTTGCATTTCAGTCGCGATCAACCGCGCTTGTAGACGATTTCCTTGGCGCCGCCCTCACATTTGCCGACAACCTTGCCGCCAGCGGCCGCACCCTTGTCGGCAATCTCCAGCGAATACCCGGAAACGCCCTTGGCATCCAGCTTCGCGGCAATTTCGCTTTTCAACTCTTCACAAGGCTTGCCAGCAGCAAACGCGCCACCCGCAAGGCTCAACAAACCTACTGCCAATATGAACTTCTTCATCGGTCGCACTCCCTGGTCGGATTAAAAGAGGCGGGCATCGGGTATCCCGATGCGCTCACCTTGTAGCGCTTTGCCATTCCTATGGCACTCGGCCAGCGCGCAAGTTCAGAAGCGTAGCCCAAACTCAGCTGCTGGCAATCCGGAAGCCGACTTTGAGCGTTACCTGGAAGTGCGCAGCCTTGCCGTCCTTGATGTGGCCACGGGTGTCGACCACTTCAAACCATTCCAGGTGCTTGATGCTCTTGTTCGCTTCAGCCAGCGCATTGTTGATGGCGTCCTCGATGCTGCTGGTGGACGAGCCGACCAGTTCGACTTTCTTGTAGGTGTGATGGTCACTCATGGCGATCTCCTTGGCGTGTTGGATTGAGACTAGCAGTGATTTGCACTGTTGATTTCGGCGGCCCGGAGCAAGCGAAGTTCAGATTTTCTGCACTTTCTCAAACCGCTGAAGTCCCAACCAACACACGCCACTCATCACCAATGCAGGAGAGCCACCATGGCCAACACCTCTTTACGTAAAGCCTCGTTGCAAAGCATGGAAGCCGAGATCGAGAGTCTGCTCAAATCGTTGGAAAGCCTGAAGGACGATGCCTCGGACGAGTCGCGCAAGACCCTCAAGGCGCTGAAAAGCAATGCCGAAAGCGCGCTGAAACATTCGCGTCACCTGCTCAGCGATGCCTACGAAGAAGTCAAAGTGAAAACCCGCGAGACCGGGATCGCCACCCGTGATTACGCTCAGGAACACCCTTGGACCACCGCCGGTGTGGCGGTGGGTGCACTGGGGCTGCTGGCCGCCTACTTGCTGTTCAAGCGCGGCGAGTGATCCGTCTGGCGCAGTTCGTTCTTGAGCCACTGCGCCAGTTGCCGGGCGCGCCCGTCTGCGGCGCGCTTGGGTAGCCACAACGCCAGTTGCGCCGGGGTTTGGCAGAAACCCCACGGCGCAACCAGTCGACCAGCCTTCAAATCTTCGGCCACCAGCGGCTCTGGTGCGATCGCCACGCCTAGACCCGCGACCGCTGCCTCCAGCAAATAATACAAATGCTCGAAACCCTGTCCCAACTTCAACGCCTTGGCGTCGAGGTGGTTTTGTTGTGCCCAGCTCGGCCAGGCTTGAGGGCGAGAGGTGGTGTGCAGCAGGGGTTCGCTGAGCAAGGCTGATGCCGGTGCGGTTTGCAGGCGCTGATAACCACGGAACAGCGGGCTCATCACCGGTCCGATGCGTTCTGCCGTCAGCTCGTACACCTGCATGTCTGCCGGCCATGGTGGTTCGGCGAACAACAGCAAGGCGTCGAGTCCGGGGCGCCGTGGGTCGAGATCACCTTCACCGGCGGACAGGTGCAGGCGCAAGTCCGGCAGATCGGCATTGAGCCGGCCCAAGCGTGGGATGAACCAGCGCGCCAGCAGACTGCCAGAGCAGCCGAGCACGAACGGTGCGTCGGCGGTGTTTTGCGTCAGCTCGGCGCACACACTGCGCAACCGATCGAATGCCTCGCCGCTGGCGTCTCGCAGACGAATCCCGGCATCTGTGAGTTTCAGGCCGCGCCCATCCTTGACGAACAGGCTCACCCCCAGATGCTCTTCGAGCACTTTGAGCTGGCGGCTGACCGCGCCGTGGGTGACGTGCAGCTGTTCGGCTGCCTGACTGACGCTGTTCAGCCGGGCCGTGGCTTCAAAGGCACGCAAGGCGTTCAGCGGAGGAAGGTCATGGCTCATGGTATCTGTGAGATTTCCTGACAGGTTGTGGCGATCTTATCGGTTTTCAGCGTAGAAGGTCAGGGGTAGAGTGGACGCCATTCTCTTCTCACCCGAATTCACCTGGAGCACATCATGACCCAGACTTCGAACACCTCCAACCTGCGCAGCGGCCCTGACGATAACGGCCTGTTCGGCGCGTTCGGCGGCCGCTACGTGGCGGAAACCCTGATGCCGTTGATCCTCGATCTGGCCCGTGAATACGAAGCGGCCAAGGAAGATCCGGCGTTCAAGGAAGAGCTGGCCTACTTCCAGCGTGACTATGTCGGTCGTCCGAGCCCGCTGTACTTCGCCGAGCGTCTGACCGAGTTCTGCGGCGGCGCCAAGATCTACCTCAAGCGCGAAGAGCTGAACCACACCGGCGCGCACAAGATCAACAACTGCATCGGCCAGATCCTGCTGGCGCGACGCATGGGCAAGAAACGCATCATCGCCGAGACCGGCGCCGGCATGCACGGTGTGGCCACCGCCACCGTTGCCGCGCGTTTCGGTCTGGATTGCGTGATCTACATGGGCACCACTGACATCGAGCGTCAGCAGGCCAACGTGTTCCGCATGAAGCTGCTGGGCGCCGAAGTGATCCCGGTGGTGGCCGGCACCGGCACCCTCAAAGACGCGATGAACGAAGCCTTGCGTGACTGGGTGACCAACGTCGACAGCACCTTCTACCTGATTGGCACCGTGGCTGGCCCGCACCCGTACCCAGCGATGGTGCGCGACTTCCAGGCGGTGATCGGCAAGGAAACCCGCGAGCAGTTGCAGGCTCAGGAAGGTCGTCTGCCGGACAGTTTGGTGGCGTGCATCGGTGGCGGTTCCAACGCCATGGGCCTGTTCCACCCGTTCCTCGACGACAAGAGCGTCGAAATCATCGGGGTCGAAGCGGCCGGTTATGGTATCGAAACCGGCAAGCATGCTGCGAGCCTGAACGGCGGCGTACCGGGTGTGCTGCACGGCAACCGTACCTTCCTGCTACAAGACGACGACGGTCAGATCATCGACGCCCACTCGATTTCCGCCGGCCTCGATTACCCGGGCATTGGCCCTGAGCACGCGTGGTTGCATGACATCGGTCGTGTTCAGTACACCTCGGTGACCGACGACGAAGCCCTTGAAGCGTTTCACAAATGCTGCCGTCTGGAAGGGATCATCCCGGCACTGGAAAGCGCTCATGCGTTGGCTGAAGTATTCAAACGCGCGCCGAACCTGCCGAAGGAGCACCTGATGGTGGTCAACCTGTCGGGCCGTGGCGACAAAGACATGCAGACCGTCATGCACCATATGGAACAGTCCAAGCAGGAGAAACACTGATGAGCCGCCTGCAAACCCGCTTTGCCGACCTCAAAGAACAGAACCGCGCCGCGCTGGTGACCTTCGTCACCGCCGGTGATCCGGATTACGCCACTTCGCTGGCGATCCTCAAAGGTTTGCCGGGCGCTGGCGCCGATGTGATCGAATTGGGCATGCCGTTCACCGACCCGATGGCCGACGGCCCGGCGATTCAACTGGCGAACATCCGTGCGCTGGGCGCCAAACAGAATCTGGCGAAAACCCTGCAGATGGTCCGCGAGTTCCGTGAAGGCAACAGCGATACGCCGCTGGTGCTGATGGGCTACTTCAACCCGATCCACATGTATGGCGTGCCGCGCTTCATTGCCGATGCCAAGGAAGCAGGTGTCGATGGCCTGATCGTGGTCGACATGCCACCGGAGCACAATGCCGAACTGTGCGATCCGGCACAGGCTGCCGGCCTGGACTTCATCCGACTGACCACCCCGACCACTGACGATGCGCGTCTGCCGAAAGTGCTCAATGGCAGCTCGGGTTTCGTGTACTACGTGTCGGTGGCCGGTGTGACCGGTGCTGGCGCGGCAACACTGGAGCACGTCGAAGAGGCGGTAACGCGCCTGCGCCGGCATACCGACCTGCCGATCAGCATCGGTTTCGGCATCCGCACCCCGGAGCAAGCCGCCTCCATCGCACGCCTGGCAGACGGTGTGGTGGTGGGCTCGGCCCTGATCGACCACATCGCCAATGCGACCACGCCGGAGCAGGCCATCGACGGCGTGCTGAGCCTTTGCTCGGCACTGTCCGAAGGCGTGCGTCAGGCCCGCGTCAGTTGAAGGTAAAGTTCCTGATACAGAGGAATTAGCGCCTCACAACGCAGCCTAATTGAGCAAGACCGAGGGATTCAGAACCACGTTCTGAATCCCTTTTTGCTGTTGGTGCAGTGAGGAAAGACCCGATGAAAATGCCGAAACGTCTGATGGCCGGACTGGGCGTGCTGTTGATCAGTGCGACACCGCTGCTGGCCAGCGCCGATCAGCGCGATGATCATGACCACGGTGGCCCGCAGCAGGGCCAGTACGACAACCATGGCAATGACCATCGCGACGATCATCGCGGCCCGCCAAACGATCACCGTGGCGGCCCGCCACCGCACGACTTCGGCCCGGTGCGCCAGACCATTCGCGACAACCACGGCTACTTCGTGCGCGGTGCACCGCCACCACCGGGTATCCGTCTGGAGCGCGGCCGGCCGTTGCCGCACGGTTATTACGGCGAGCGGCTGGACGGTCGGGCGCTGAGCCGTTTGCCGGTGTATCCCGGTTATGAATGGCGGCGCACCGGGGGCGATATCGTGCTGATCGCGGTGGGCACCGGGATCGTTTACGAAATTCTGGATGGCGTTCTGAACTGATCTGCAGGTAATAAAAAAGATCGCAGCCTTAGAGCTGCGATCTTTTTTTCAGGGCAGCTCAAGTCCGCCGGATGCCTTGTGCAGTTTGCGCAGATGTTCGCCGATCTGCTTCACGTTGGCTTCGCTGGCGGCAATCTCGGCGGCTCGCTTGGGTTCCAGCAACTTGCGCACCTCTTTGTCCAGATCGCCGCTCAGCGCCAGCAGTTGTTTCTGGCGTTGGCTGCTTTCATCTTGCAGGCGCTTGAACTCGCTCGGTTGCGGCAGACCGTAGCCGCGGCTGTCGAGCAGTTCTGCCGGACGGCTGAGGAAGCCGCTGTTGGCGAGAATTTCCTGCAGGGTCGCGTTGGCCTTGTCCATGCCACCGTTCTCCAGCTCCCGTGCGCCGAGGTAGCGTTGCTTGACCTCATCCTGGGCCAACAGCAACTGGCGGCGATAGCTCGCCTGTTCCAGCAGCAGCAATGCGGCACTGGTGCGCAGGTCTGCGCGCTCGAACCACTGGCGGCGCTCTTCGGCAGACAACGACAGCCAGTCCTCGACCGTGGTCTGTTTGATCGGCAACTGCTTTTTCAACACATCGAACATCGCCTGATAGCGATCGCGGAACGAGTCGAAGCGATAGCCCAGGCGCAGCGCTTCCTTGGGATTGTCCAGTACGCTGGTGTCGGCCAACCCACGGCCTTTCATCACCTCCAGCAAGCCGTTAGGCATGATGCTGTCGAGGCCGACCAGTTGCTTGTTGTTGCTGCCGCTGCGCAACAGCTTGAGGCTTTCCACGGCGCAGTTGTTGGACAGGAAGAAGTAGTTGCCGTCGTAGCTCCAGTGCATCTCGGCGGCGTGTTCGACGACTTCCTCAATCTCGGTGCGCGACAGGTTCAGTGGCACCGAAGCGAGGCTGCGCAGTTCGGTCTTGGTGTACTCGTCGATCACCTGGGCCAGCGGCAGCACGAACAGCCGCGACGGGTACTTGCCGACCAGACCGTCCCAGCTCGACAACTGTACATCGCCGACAAAGGCGCGGTAGGACAGCACCAGATGCTGGTCCAGGTCGAGCCGGCAGTCCGGACCCCGTGGTCGCCCCGGCGCACAGATCACCAGGCGCAACATGCTGTGGCCCCAGCGGCTGACCCAGTTCTGGTTGGCCTCGGCCAGCAAGTAGTCGACGGCATACACCCGCTCCGGATCGACCTGCCCCAGTGGCTGTTTGGCGAAGTCGTTGCCGGCATTGAGAAAGGCGAAGGTGTTGCTGCAGGTGTCCTTGACCGGAGGAGCCCAGTCGAAGCGTTCCTTGTAGTAGCGATAGAGCGCCGGACGGCGGCAGGCGTAGCTCGGGTCGAGGAGGAAATACTCCATGTTGACCGCGACAAACTCTTTCGGGCTGGAGATTTCGTACAGGTCCGGGCTGCGGGCCACCTGACGGTTGTGCTGTTCACGCTCGCCGCGGCGCCCGACGTACTGTTGCCAACCGGCGAGGTCGAGCAGGCGCGGGTCATCGCTGAGGGTGAAGCGCCGTTCGGTCTGTCCGCGACATTCATCGGGAATGCCGACCAGGCCGGCGCTGTTGCTGCGGCGGGTGCAGCGCTGGATCAGCGTGCGCTCGGCGCCGGGCCACAGACGTGCGCGGTCATAAATGTGGGTGAGTTCGTGCAGCACCGTTGCCAGCAGTTCCTGGCGGACCGTGCCGTGGGGGCGATTGGTTTTCTCTTTGGCCGCGCTGCCGTCGGTGAGGCTGGCGAGCAGTTTGCGGTTCAGGTCGAGTTCGGCGACCAGGGTCGCCTGGCCGTAGGCGTTGCCGGGCATGTCGTCGGTCCAGCCGACATCGATGCGCCGGTCCAGCTGTTCGACGAAGCTGGGCGGCAGCTTCTGCATCGCTTCATCGAGCAACGCTTGACTGGCCTGCTGCTGGGCGGGGCTCAGGCCGTCGGTCTTGAGCCGCAATTGCAGGCTGGCGTGGGCGCTGTTGCCGAGCAGCAACATTGCCCCGGCCAGCAGCCAGGCACCGAGTGACTTCACAGTGCGAGGATGGCTTCGGCGAGCACCTGATCACTGGCGTCGCGGGCTTCGGGTACACGCGTGCGCAAGGTGTTGAGGGCGGCTTCCAGGTGCGCACCACGGATATCGCCGTTGGTGGCAACGAAGCTGGCCGCATCGTCGTGGGCTTCGCGGATGATTTTCGAATCGCGAATCGACGTGGTGGTATCGGAGGTGAAATCGATGGTGCGCTGGGAGGCACGAACGATGATGTTACTGGTGGCTACCAGGGTGTGCGCCTGGGCCACGTCGGCCAATAAAAACAGGCCAAGGGCGGCAGCAATCAGCGGGCTACGCATGGAACGACTCCGGTGGGGCAATGATAACGAAGGACTGGGATAACTATTGGACGAGAATTGCCTGTGCCAGTTCAAGGTCGCTGACATGAAGTTTTGGTCGGGATTTGCGCAGGTAATGCAGTGCGGATTCGAGCTGAGCGCCGCGCAATTGACCGTCACTGGCAACAAACGCCGCCGCGTCATCGTGAGCGGCGATGATCAGTTTACGGTCGAATGGTGCGGAAGACACCATTCCGGTGGCCCATACCGTCACCACGGTGTTTTGCGTGGAGACATCAAAGGCATCGACCGACGTCGCCCAGCAGGCGCTGATCAAGGCAGAAGGAATAAGCAGGTTGGTCAGAAAACGCATGGGACTCGATAACGGTTAGCGAGTCTCAAGGCTAGCGTAATGCCCGGGCCAGAGCCAGTGGCGAAACATCGGGACACGACTGGCGTGTCCCTTCCAGCGAAGTCGGATCAGATCGCCAGGATGGCTTGCGCCAGTTGTGTGTCGGTGGCGTTCAGTTGCGGTGCCTGATGACGGATGAGGTCCAGGGCACTTTCCAGCTTCACGCCACGGATCTGGCCTTGGCTGGCAATGAAGCTGGCAGCGTCGTCACGGGCGGCGATCACGACTTTGTTGTCACGCAGTGAAGAGCTGACGTCGGAAGTGGCGTCCGAAGAGGACTTCAGTGCGCCAACTACGGCGTCAGTGGTCACGATGAAGCTGGTGGCGCTGGCGTTGGCTGCCACGGCCAGCAAGGCGGCAGCGCTGAGCAGGCGAAGACGGGACATGGTGTATCTCCTGAAAGTAAACCGTATTGAGAGGTGGCTTGTGTCTGATGAGTCAGACGCGAGTTACAGAAGATTCGCCACGTTCTGCCATGGATATTAGGCCGCCGCGCGTTGTTCGCACAGTGGGCAGAATGCTAGCGCCAGAAGGGTTTCTCCAACTCGTTGAGCCGATCGGCATGGCTGAGGCCCAGATCCGCCAGGTCGCGTTGATCGAGCTGAGCCAGCAGACGCCGTGTCCTGGCGCGCTCCAATGATTGCCAAAAGCCACGCAACAGGCGCCGCAGGCGGTGCGGGCGAACGAGCGGCTGGATCGAAATTGCTGAAACATCCTGTAAGTCTTTCATGGCGTATTCCTTAAGCCGGGAGGGGTTAAGGACATGCTGCGCCGGATGCACTTTCGGAGGCAGATACACCGATAGGGAATTGTACTGGTTCAGATTCTGTTCTTTTAAAACTGTACCTGTTGTTCTTGTCGGTGGTTGTACGGGCATTTTTCAGACCCTGAAACGACAAGACCCGTCGCGGGTTCCCGCGACGGGTCTTGTGTGTTCAATTCGGGTTGCTGGCGGTGGGTCTAACGACCAGAGCCAGCGACGCTACTTAGCGCCAGAACGGCTTGCTCAGCTCTTCGTAGCGTTGTGCTTCGCTAATACCGGCGTCAGCCAGCAGACGCGAATCCAGACGAGCCAGTTGGTGGCGGCTGGAGATGCGGCGCTGCCACAACATCAGGTTGGCGATAACGCGCAGAGGCAGGGAAGCCTGGTTTTTTGCAGCTTTGTCTTCGAAGAACAGTTCGGAACTGAGTGTACGTTCCATGGTTGACATCCTTCCGCTTGTGGCGGGATCAGGTAGTGGTTTGACTGGTGCCCATGATCCTCTCGTTTGCCTAGTCTCTCTAGATACAGTTCAACTGTATTGTGAGTGACCAGTTAACTGTTTATAGGGGGTGTATGGGTCAAAATTGAGCAAACTGTACCTGTCTGCACTCAAGTGGTGCGTTATTGTTCAATTCGAAGGAAATAGCAGGTAAAAGCTGTAGGAAAACACCGGTACAGCAGTACAGTTTTTGTCAGGTGCGGAGGGTGGTAAAATCCGCTGACACAAACTGTGTTTGCATCAGCGGGTTGACTGTGTGAATTACACCGCCAGCATGCGCCCGGTTTCTTCCAGGTTCATGTGCCAGCTCAGGGCTTCGCGCAGGATGTGCGGGGTATGACCACCGATGGCGCAGGCGGCGGTGAAGTAGTCATTCAGCGCCTGGCGATAATCGGGGTGCACACAGTTGTCGATGATCACCCGGGCGCGCTCGCGTGGGGCCAGGCCGCGCAGGTCGGCCAGACCGACTTCGGTCACCAGGATGTCGACGTCATGCTCGGTGTGGTCGACGTGGCTGACCATCGGCACCACGCTGGAAATCGCCCCGCCCCTGGCGATCGACTTGGTGACGAACACCGCCAGGTGTGCGTTGCGCGCGAAGTCCCCCGAGCCACCAATGCCGTTCATCATCCGCGTGCCACAGACGTGGGTGGAGTTGACGTTGCCGTAGATGTCGAACTCCAGCGCCGTGTTGATGCCGATGATGCCCAGGCGACGCACCACTTCCGGGTGGTTGGAGATCTCCTGCGGACGCAGCACCAGTTTGTCCTTGTACTTCTCCAGGTTGCCGAACACGTCGCTGTTGCGCCGCTCCGACAGGGTGATCGAGCTGCCCGAGGCAAAGCTCAGCTTGCCCGCATCGATCAGGTCGAAGGTCGAGTCCTGCAATACTTCGGAGTACATGGTCAGGTCTTCGAACGGCGAGTCGATCAGACCGCACATCACTGCGTTGGCGATGTTGCCGATCCCGGCCTGCAACGGGCCGAGCTTGTTGGTCATGCGCCCGGCATCGACTTCCTGCTTGAAGAACGTGATCAGGTGTTCGGCGATGGCGTTGGTGTCGACATCCGGGGTTGACACCGTGGACGGCGAATCCGCTTGCTGCGTGATGACGATGGCGACGATCTTCTCCGGCGGGATCGGAATCGCGGTGCTGCCGATGCGGTCGTCGACCTTTACCAACGGGATCGGCGTGCGCGTCGGGCGGTAGGTCGGGATATAGATGTCATGCAGGCCTTCGAGGTTGGCGTTGTGTGCCAGATTGATCTCGACGATGACCTGTTTGGCGAAAATCGCGAAGCTTGCCGAGTTGCCCACCGAAGTGGTCGGCACGATGTGGCCCTGTTCGGTGATGGCCACGGCTTCGATTACCGCGATGTCCGGCAGCTTCAACTGCTGGTTGCGCAACTGTTCGACGGTTTCCGACAGGTGCTGGTCGATGAACATGACTTCGCCGGCGTTGATTGCCTTGCGCAAGGTGCTGTCGACCTGGAACGGCATGCGGCGTGACAGCACGCCGGCCTCGGTCAATTGCTTGTCGAGGTCGTTGCCCAGGCTGGCGCCGGTCATCAGGCTGATCTTCAGCGGCGTGACCTTGGCTCGCTCGGCCAGTGCGTGAGGGACGGCCTTGGCTTCGCCGGCGCGGGTGAAACCGCTCATGCCGACGGTCATGCCGTCTTCAATCAGAGCGGCTGCGTCGGCGGCGCTCATCACTTTATCCAACAACGAAGGCAGGCGAATACGGTCACGGTACATGGATTATTATCTCGGGAAGCGAGTAGCAGGATGCGCAGTCTAGTGAATTTCGCGGGCGCCTGTCCCGCTACCAAGGTCGCAAACGAGGCGTCTATTTAGCGGGTTTGAAGTAAAACACCGTTACCTGATCTGCAACAACGCGGCAAATTGTCCGACGCTTTGCGCAAACAAAAACGCCCCGACAAGTCGGGGCGCTTGGTCTGGCAGCGATGGATTACTCGACCGCTTTGACCATGTCTTCGATGACTTTCTTCGCGTCGCCGAACACCATCATGGTCTTGTCCAGGTAGAACAGTTCGTTGTCCAGACCGGCATAGCCGCTGGCCATCGAGCGCTTGTTGACGATGATGGTCTTGGCCTTGAACGCTTCGAGAATCGGCATGCCGGCGATCGGCGACTTCGGATCGTTCTTCGCGGCCGGGTTGACCACGTCGTTCGCCCCGAGCACCAGCACCACGTCGGCCTGGCCGAACTCGGAGTTGATGTCTTCCATCTCGAACACCTGGTCGTAAGGCACTTCTGCCTCGGCGAGCAGCACGTTCATGTGCCCGGGCATGCGACCGGCAACGGGGTGGATCGCGTACTTCACGGTCACGCCACGGTGGGTCAGCTTCTCGGTCAGCTCTTTCAGCGCATGCTGTGCACGCGCTACCGCCAGACCGTAGCCTGGCACGATGATTACGGTGTCGGCGTTGGTCAGCAGGAAAGTTGCGTCGTCAGCCGAACCGGATTTCACCGGACGGGCTTCTTTCGCACCGGCAGGACCTGCGTCGGCCGTGTTGCCGAAGCCGCCGAGCAGTACATTAAAGAAGGAGCGGTTCATCGCCTTGCACATGATGTACGAGAGGATCGCACCGCTCGAACCCACCAAGGAACCTGCAATGATCAGCATCGAGTTGTTCAGCGAGAAGCCGATACCCGCTGCTGCCCAGCCCGAATAGCTGTTGAGCATCGACACCACCACCGGCATGTCGGCGCCACCGATCGGGATGATGATCAGCACACCCATCACGAACGCCAGAGCCAGCATCAGCGAGAACGCTGCCAGGTTGCCGGTGAGCATGAAGGTCACGCCCAGCACCAGTGTTGCCAGGCCCAGTACGGCGTTCAGCTTGTGCTGACCGGCGAACTGTACCGGCGCACCCTGGAACAGGCGGAACTTGTACTTGCCGGACAGCTTGCCAAACGCAATCACCGAACCGGAGAAGGTGATGGCACCGATCGCGGCGCCGAGGAACAGCTCCAGACGGTTTCCCGCCGGGATCGAGTCGCCCAGTTGTTTAACGATACCCAGCGATTGCGGCTCAACCACCGCAGCGATCGCGATGAATACTGCCGCCAGACCGATCATGCTGTGCATGAACGCGACCAGTTCCGGCATCTTGGTCATTTCAACGCGTTTGGCCATGATCGAACCGGCAGTGCCGCCGACCAGCAGGCCAACGATCACATAACCGATACCGGCAGTGGCCAGCTCAGCGCCCAACTTATAGATGAGGCCGACGGTGGTGAGGATCGCCAACGCCATGCCGAGCATGCCGAACAGGTTGCCGCGCCGCGATGTGGTCGGGTGCGACAGGCCTTTGAGGGCCTGGATAAAGCAGATCGACGCGATCAGGTAGAGCGTCGTGACGAGATTCATGCTCATTACTTCGGCGCCTCTTCTTTTACTTTCGGGGCTTTCTTCTTGAACATCTCAAGCATGCGACGGGTGACCAGGAAGCCACCGAACACGTTGACCGCCGCCAGTGCCACGGCGAGGGTGCCCATGGTCTTGCCCAGCGGTGTGACGGTGAGGGCGGCAGCCAGCATGGCGCCGACGATCACGATTGCCGAGATGGCATTGGTCACCGCCATCAGTGGCGTGTGCAGCGCAGGTGTAACGTTCCAGACCACGTGGTAACCGACATAAATCGCCAGCACGAAGATGATCAGGTTGTAGATACCGGGGGAGATAAGCTCTTCCATCGTCTGAATCCCTGCTTAGGCGTTTTTGCGGATGACTTGGCCGTCGCGGCACATCAGGCACGCGGCGACGATGTCGTCTTCGAGGTTGACGTCGAACTGGCCTTCTTTGGTGAACACCAGCTTGAGGAAGTCCAGCAGGTTGCGGGCGTACAGTGCCGAGGCATCTGCAGCGACTTCGCCGGCCAGATTGGTCGGGCCGCAGATGGTCACGCCATTCTCGATCACGATCTGATCAGCCACGGTCAGCGGGCAGTTGCCACCCTGAGCCGCCGCGAGGTCGATGACCACCGAGCCCGGTTTCATCTGCGCCACAGTCTCTGCGCTCAGCAGTGTCGGTGCCTTGCGGCCCGGGATCAGCGCGGTGGTGATGACGATGTCGGCCTGCTTGGCGCGTTCGTGCACGGCCTGGGCCTGACGCTGCATCCAGCTTGCTGGCATTGGTCGTGCGTAACCGCCGACACCGACCGCGCATTCACGCTCTTCATCGGTCTCGTAAGGCACGTCGACGAACTTCGCACCTAGGGATTCGATCTGCTCTTTTACCGCCGGACGCACGTCGGACGCTTCGATCACCGCACCCAGACGTTTCGCCGTGGCAATTGCCTGCAACCCGGCCACGCCTGCGCCGAGAATCAGCACGCGCGCCGCTTTCACGGTGCCTGCAGCGGTCATCAGCATCGGCATGAAGCGCGGATAGTAGTGCGCGGCCAGCAACACAGCCTTATAGCCGGCAATGTTCGCCTGCGACGACAGCACGTCGAGGCTCTGCGCGCGCGAGGTGCGCGGCGCCGCTTCGAGGGCGAACGCGGTAATTCCGGATTCGGCCATTTTGGCGATGGTTTCGTTATTGAACGGATTGAGCATCCCCACCAGCACCGTGCCGCGCTTGATCAGCGCCAGTTCGGCGTCGCTGGGGGCGACCACTTTGAGAATCAGCTCGGCACCGAACGCATCGTTGGCACTGCCAATGGTTGCCCCCGCCGCTTCATAGGCACTGTCGACAACACTGGCTTTAACGCCGGCGCCGGTTTGCACAGTGACCTTATGACCTTGGCTGATCAGCTTTTTAATGGTTTCCGGGGTTGCAGCAACCCGTGTTTCACCGGTCTGGGTTTCGAGAGGAACACCAATGTGCACGTCAAATCTCCTGCGTGATCTTATTGAGTAAACCCAGGCACTGCGGATGGTGCGGCTGGGGCGGCCGATCAGCACGATCCCGCCAAATCAGGGCGGGGCGCGGCATTTTGCAGGCGAACTTTATGCCCTTCAAGGGATTATGACGGGTGACGGAAAATTAACTACAAGTCATCCCGTGACCGAATGTCGCAGATGGCCGGCTGAATCCCTTGCAGGCTGTGCCTTGTAAGGATTCTGGCCGAATTTGAAAAAATTTCTCATCGGTGACGTGAATAGGCCGTAATGAGTCGCTGATGGAGGCTCAAAGCCACGTAGTCAGGCGCTTGTGGGACGTCTGTACGACTTTCGGATACAGTCTGCGATTTTGCGACAAATACTTATATCTGTAGGGCTTTGATTTTCCTGACTACCGGGTTAGTAATCGCTGTAAACCTTTATTCTTCTAAGCTGTAGCTGTTTGCCTGATTGACCAGCCAATCGCGAAATGCCTTGAGTGATGCCGATTCGACCTTACGCTCCGGAATCATCAGGTAATACGCCTTGATGCTGGAGAGCGCTTTCGGGTTGGCGATCACCAGGCGTTTCTCGGCCAGTTCGCGCTGGATCAGGAACGGCGGAATCAGAGCGATCCCCATGTCGTGCATGGCCGCCTGGGCCAGCATGGAGAATAGCTCGTAGCGTGGACCTGTCATGTCGCGGGGGATGTTCAGGTGCTGTGAGTTGAACCATTGGCGCCAAGCGTAGGGGCGGGTGGTCTGTTGCAGCAGTGGCAACTCGGCGATCTCGTCGGGTGTCAGATGCTTGCTGCCCCCGAGTAGGGTGGGACTGCACACCGGCATCGGATTTTCGCCCATCAACCTGTGGGATTCGGTACCCGACCAATCAGCGTCGCCGAAGTAGATCGCCGCGTCGAAATCGGAGTCGGCAAACAGGAACGGGCGGGTGCGGTTTGTCAGGTTGACCGTGACCTCGGGGTGCTTGAGCTGGAAATCCTTGAGCCTTGGCAGCAGCCATTGCGTGCCGAAGGTTGGCACCACCGCCAGTTCAATCACATTGGTGCCCTGCTGGCCCATGACCGAGAGCGTGTCGCGCTCGACGGCATCCAGTTGCATGGCGACCCGACGGCTGTAGGACAGACCGGCTTCCGTCAGCTTCACCCCGCGTCGTGAGCGTCGGAACAGTTCCACACTGAGGAAGTCCTCAAGGCTGGCGATCTGTCGGCAAATCGCGCCCTGGGTGAGAGAAAGCTCTTCGGCAGCTTTGGTAAAGCTCTCGTGGCGAGCGGCGGCTTCGAAGCTGATCAGGGCGGTAGTGCTGGGTATCTTCCTTCGCATGTACGTCAACCTCACTAATGCGCCGCATAAAAGGCATTCAGCGACGTTTCGGAGTGAGAAATTAGCACAACAGGATGCGAAATCCTCGTTTGCCGCGATGGCGAACCGGGCCTAGGATCAATGCCACGTTAATTCACCGATTTGCGAGGACACACTCATGGGCGGTAAAGCTAGCTTCAACTGGATCGATCCCCTGCTGCTGGATCAACAGCTCACCGAAGAGGAGCGCATGATCCGCGACACCGCCACCCAGTTCGCTCAACAGAGCCTGGCGCCACGTGTCCTTGAAGCTTTCCGTCATGAGAAAACCGATCCGGCGATCTTCCGCGAAATGGGCGAAGTCGGCCTGTTGGGCGCGACCATCCCTGAGCAATACGGTGGCAGTGGCCTGAACTACGTCAGCTACGGCCTGATCGCCCGCGAAGTGGAGCGTGTCGACTCCGGCTACCGTTCGATGATGAGCGTGCAGTCCTCGCTGGTGATGGTGCCGATCAATGAATTCGGCACTGAAGCGCAGAAGCAGAAGTACCTGCCGAAACTGGCGTCCGGCGAATGGATCGGCTGCTTCGGTCTGACCGAGCCGAACCACGGCTCCGATCCGGGCGCGATGATCACTCGTGCGCGCAAGGTCGACGGCGGCTACAGCCTGACCGGCGCCAAGATGTGGATCACCAACAGCCCGATCGCCGATGTGTTCGTGGTCTGGGCCAAGGACGATGCCGGCGACATCCGTGGTTTCGTTCTGGAGAAGGGCTGGAAGGGGCTGAGCGCTCCGGCGATTCACGGCAAGGTCGGCCTGCGAGCGTCGATCACCGGTGAAATCGTCATGGACAACGTCTTCGTGCCGGAGGAGAACATCTTCCCCGACGTGCGTGGCCTGAAGGGGCCATTCACCTGCCTTAACTCAGCGCGTTATGGCATCTCCTGGGGCGCATTGGGCGCTGCCGAGTTCTGCTGGCACACCGCTCGCCAGTACACACTGGATCGTCATCAGTTCGGTCGCCCATTGGCTGCCACTCAACTGATCCAGAAGAAGCTGGCCGACATGCAGACCGAGATCACGCTGGCCCTGCAAGGCTGCCTGCGCCTGGGTCGCATGAAGGACGAAGGCACGGCAGCGGTGGAAATCACCTCGATCATGAAGCGCAACTCTTGCGGCAAGTCGCTGGACATTGCCCGTATGGCCCGTGACATGTTGGGTGGCAACGGTATCTCCGATGAGTTCGGCGTGGCCCGTCACCTGGTCAACCTGGAAGTGGTGAATACCTATGAAGGTACGCACGACGTCCACGCGCTGATCCTGGGTCGCGCGCAAACCGGTCTGCAGGCGTTCTATTAACAGGAGAGCGACCATGGGCGCGCTGTCGCATCTGCGGGTACTGGATTTATCGCGAGTGCTGGCCGGGCCTTGGGCCGGGCAGATCCTCGCCGACCTTGGCGCCGAAGTGATCAAGGTCGAGCGCCCGGGCAATGGTGACGACACTCGCGCGTGGGGACCGCCCTTCCTTAAAGATGCTTATGGGGAGAACACCAGCGAGGCGGCTTACTACTTGTCGGCCAACCGCAACAAGCAATCGGTGACCATCGACTTCACGCGTCCCGAAGGGCAGCAGCTTGTGCGGGAGCTGGCGGCGAAGTCGGACATCCTCATCGAGAACTTCAAGGTCGGTGGCTTGGCGGCGTATGGACTGGACTACGAGTCGCTCAAGGCGATCAATCCTGACCTGATCTACTGCTCGATCACCGGTTTTGGCCAGACCGGGCCGTATGCCAAGCGTGCGGGCTACGACTTCATGATCCAGGGACTGGGAGGGCTGATGAGCCTGACCGGGCGTCCTGAGGGTGATGAAGGTGCCGGGCCGGTGAAGGTGGGGGTGGCGCTGACGGATATCCTGACTGGACTGTATTCGACTGTGGCGATCCTCGCAGCTCTGGCGCATCGGGATCACGACGGGGGCGGCCAACATATTGATATGGCGCTGCTGGATGTGCAGGTCGCGTGCCTGGCCAACCAGGCGATGAACTACCTGACTACGGGCAATGCGCCCAAGCGTCTGGGTAATGCTCATCCGAACATCGTGCCTTATCAGGACTTTCCTACGGCTGACGGCGACTTCATCCTCACCGTGGGTAATGACGGGCAGTTCCGCAAGTTTGCCGAGGTGGCCGGCCAGCCGCAGTGGGCAGATGATCCGCAGTTCGCCACGAACAAGCTGCGGGTGGCTAACCGGGCGGTGCTGATTCCGCTGATTCGCCAGGCGACGGTGTTCAAGACCACAGCCGAGTGGGTCGCTCAGTTGGAGCAGGCGGGCGTGCCGTGTGGACCGATCAATGATCTGTCGCAGGTATTTGAGGATCCGCAGGTAAAGGCGCGTGGCTTGGCGATTGAGCTGCCCCATGCGCTGGCGGGCATGGTGCCGCAAGTGGCCAGTCCGATACGTCTCTCGCGAACTCCTGTCGAATATCGTCGTGCGCCGCCATTGCTGGGCGAGCACACGCTGGAGGTTTTGCAGCGGGTGCTGGGTCTGGGTGCTGGGGCGGTGGCTGCGCTGAAGGACGATGGCGTGCTCTGATCCTCCCTTCTATAGAGAGCCGCGCTGATTCCCTCTTCTATATAGAGGGAATGGGGTGCTTTTTAGTCTGTCTGCAAGTTATTGAAAGAAAACTGAAATTAACGGTTGACGGCAGATCTCAGGTGTCTATAATTCGCCCCACTTCCGGCGCAGTCGAAACGGAAAACTCCTT